>CABUYS010000115.1 GCA_902495835.1 uncultured Oscillospiraceae bacterium
ATTTTCAAGGTCCCTCGCGCTCTTTTCTTTCCTTCTCTCTCGAGCGCTTTTTTATATTACCATAATTCCTTCTCCCATGTCAACACTTTTTTTAAAAAAATTTTAGCTTTGACGTTTTAAATATTTTTATCTTTAATTCATATCGATTTTGTGATTTATAACTACCTATTATCAGTAAAATTTGCTTTTAACCCGATTTTGGGCACGAAAATACTTATTATGTTATTTTTTGAATTCAATTTAATCTCATATTCGATATTTTCGGCTACACCTTTAAAAATTTCACCTGATTCATCTTTTGAAACAGATTTCAAAGAATCCATATCATTTAAAGAATCCAATATCTTCATAATAACGGCTATATCAGAATTATCCATCCAGGGAGATAAATTATATTCACCGGACAAATCTTTCATTTCTACTTTATACTTTCCGTTTTCCCATAAAAAAGTAAGTCCTTCAAGAGTTTTAGGACTTGTAAATCGTACTGTGTTTATTCCTTCAGGTGTATGAATCAAATAACAGCTGCAACTTTTATTTTCTTTTTCTATTGTTACATTACTTTCTATAGATGTGATAACAGACGGAGTGTTATTTATTAATTTCTTTTCGCACCCTGTAAAAAATAATCCTATTATTACGGCTGATGTAGCAGATAAAAATTTTTTCACAAAATCACCCTTGTTCAAATTTTAAAAATACGTTTGGTAGTTCATTTATAATATCTGTAGGAGTCATGGATATCATTGAAAATTTATTTTTAGCTTCATCTCCGCTCATACCGTGTATAAACACTCCGCATAATGCTGCGTCGATTGCATGCATCTTTTGAGCCAAGAAAGAGCCTATCATTCCCGCAAGCACGTCTCCGCTTCCGCCTTTGGCCATTCCTGCATTGCCTGTTTCGTTAATATATAAATTACCGTTTTCATCAGAAACTATGGTTTTATTACCTTTTAAAACCGTAACAACTCCGTATTTTTTAGAAAATTCTTTAGCACAAATTGGCTTATTAACTGAAATAAATTCAATAGTTTTACCTGTAAGCCGTGACATTTCCTTTAAATGAGGAGTTATGATAATCGGAGATTTCGATTCTTTCAATATATCTATATTCTCTGAAATCACATTTATTCCATCGGCGTCTATTATAAGAGGGATTTTTGCATTTTTTATGAGTTCATAAACTATATTCTTTGTACTTAAATTCCATCCTAAACCGCAGCCCACCAATACAGCAGTACAGCTTTCAGATTCTTTTAATATATCTTTTAAAGATTTATCTAAAATAAATCCGTCTTCGTCTTCTTGTGCAACGAAAAACACAGCTTCGGATATCTTTTGCGAAACATTAGTGTAAACAGAATTAGGTATTACAGCCTTTAAAAGCCCTACTCCGCACTTTATGGCAGCTTTAGAGCAAAAATAAGCCGCTCCGGGCATACTTTTACTTCCGCAAATACACAAAAGTTTCCCAAAAGTGCCCTTATGGGACTCGGGAAACCGTTTAGGTAATTTTTCTTTTACGTCATTAAATGAAATTTTTCTTAGATATTCATATTTCTCAATCATTTTAATCCTCCGATTTCTTTTTAAAGCATACGACAACTGCACAAGCATAATTTTTTGTATGAGTAATGCTTAGGGAAAAATCAAAATTTTCTTTATTTGAAATATTAAGAGCATTTCCGCTCAAAAGAAAATAGGGTTTTCCTAGAGAATCTCTTAATACTTGAATATCTCTCATATTAAGACCTCTCATACCTGTACCCAAAGCTTTGGAAAATGCTTCTTTGGCACAAAAATTTGCAGCAACGCTCTGTTTTGGGAATTTCCTTTCTTCAAGTTGACTGTATTCGAAATCACCTAATATAAATTTTAAAAACCTAGGAGATTTCATCGATTTTTCTATTCTCGCAATTTCTACCATGTCAATTCCTACAGAATACATCTTTTCACATCCGTATTAAAATATTATTCTTTGATTTTCATCATTTTTAGTAAAAGTTTTTTCAATGTTATGCTTTATAAATTTAAATTCCTGTCCTTCCATTTCGGGATTTGTTTTTATAAGATTTTCCGCTGCTGTTTGAGCCTGCTTCATAATTATCACGTCTTCATAAGAAGTGGGAATACCTATATTCGGTACACCGTGTTGATTCGTACCGAAAAAATCTCCGGGTCCCCTTATTTTGAGGTCTTCTCCCGAAAGATAAAATCCATCTCCTGAACCCACTAAAGCAGAAAATCTTTTTTGAGCATCCGATCCTTTAGCGTCCGAAACAAGTACGCAATATGATTTTTTGCTGTTTCGCCCCACTCTTCCGCGAAGTTGATGAAGTTGGGAAATTCCAAACCTTTCTGCATTTTCTATAAGAATGATTTGTGCATTCGGAACGTCTATTCCCACTTCTATTACTGTTGTAGACACCAATACTTTTATTTTGTTTTCTGTAAATTCACTCATAATGAATTCTTTTTCCGCTGTTGTCATCTTTCCGTGCAGCACTGCAATATCTTTTTCAGAAAATCCGTTCTTTATCATGTCTTCGCGATAAGTATTAACATCTGCTATGTCGTTTTCGTTATCTTCTATGCAGGCACACACAACATACGCTTGTCCGCCTTCGTCTATTATTTTTTTTACAAAATTCCAAGCCCTGAATCTTTTTGAAGAATCAATTCTAAACGTATCAACTTTTTGACGACCGGGAATAGACTCATCCAAGACCGAAATATCCAAATCACCATATAAAATCATAGCTAAAGTTCTGGGAATAGGCGTTGCCGACATTACCAAAACGTGAGGATAATTACCCTTTTCCGAAATTTTTGCCCGCTGATTGACTCCAAATCTATGCTGTTCGTCAGTAATGGCCAGACCGAGATTTTTAAAACAAACCCCTTCAGAAATAAGAGAATGAGTTCCTATTACTATATCTGCAAATCCAAGCGATATATCCTGCAAAACTCTGCGTTTTTCCTTTGTTCTCATAGAACTGTGTAAAACTTCAACCTTTATTTCCGTATTTTCAAAAAATTTACTGAATGTGCGATAATGCTGCACGGCAAGAGTTTCTGTCGGAACCATAACGGCACTTTGAAATCCGTTTTTTGCCATAGTATAAGCAAGTGATGCGGATACAGCTGTCTTGCCTGAACCTACGTCTCCTTGAAGAAGACGGTTCATTGAAAATCTGCTCTTAATATCTTTTATGCATTCGGAAACAGCCCTTTTTTGAGCATTGGTCAATTCAAAAGGAAGAAATGAAGA
>CABUYS010000116.1 GCA_902495835.1 uncultured Oscillospiraceae bacterium
AGCAGACCACATGGGCATGATGGCAACCGTTATGAATGCTCTCGGTCTTGCGGACGTTCTGGAAGAAACAGGACTTGAAGTAAAAGTCATGACTGCCGTTCCGTTCCCGCAGGTCGGAGAACCGTATTCACCGGAAAAAGCTGTTCGTCACCTCAAAAAAGGAAGAATCGTAATTTTTGCTTACGGAACAGGAAGTGCATTCTTTTCAACCGACACGGCGGCGGCTTTGAGAGCTTCCGAAATTGAGGCAGAAGCAATATTTAAAGCCACAAACGTCGACGGCGTTTACGACAGCGACCCAAAAACCAATCCCGATGCAAAAAAATATACAGAAGTCACTTTTGAAGAAGTTCTTTCTAAAAATCTCAAGGTAATGGATTCCACTGCAGCCTCTCTTTGCAGAGACAACAATATTTCCGTGCTTGTTTTCAGCCTTCAAAATCCTGAGAATATAGTAAGAACTCTGGAAGGAGAAAATCTGGGAACTATCGCAAAGCCTTGAAAAAATTTTTTCCAAAAACCTTAAAATAATGAACTTCACCGCAACTTCTCTTTACAGAAACAACAACATTTCCGTGCTTGTTTTCAATCTTCAAAATTCTGAAAACATAGTAAGAACTCTGGAAGGAGAAAATTTGGGAACTATTGCAAAATCTTAATTTAAGCTTTTAAAAAATTTCCATACAATAAAAGATTCAATACCAATTTTGAATTTTTTTACATAAAAGTATTCAAATTCGAATTCCAAAAAACTAAAAATTTTTATTAATAATCGGAGGAAAATTTTATGAACCAAATTTTAAACGATGCTAAAAACCGCATGCAAACAACTTGTGACCGCCTTACTTCAGACTATGCTTCCATTCAGGCAGGCAGAGCAAACGCTTCCGTTTTGGATAAAATTACAGTTGACTACTACGGCACACCGACTCCTATCAATCAAGTAGCAGCCGTTTCTGTATCTGAAGCAAGAGTTCTTGTTATTCAGCCGTGGGATATTTCCATTTTGAATGCTATTGAAAAAGCTATTCAAAAATCTGATATCGGAATTAATCCTCAAAACGACGGAAAAGTAATTCGTCTTATTTTCCCCCAGCTCACAGAAGAACGCCGCAGGGAAATATCAAAAGAAGTTTCAGCTATGTCCGAAGAGTCAAAAATAGCAATAAGAAATATCAGACGCGATGTTATGGATAAAATCAAAAACATGAAAAAATCCTCCGAAATTACCGAAGATGAATTAAAATCAGGCGAAAAAAAGATTCAGGATTTAACTGACAAATTCTGCAAACAAACCGAAGATATCTGCAATTCTAAAATTTCTCAAGTGATGTCACTCTAATTTTTAATTTGGAGAACGAATTATGTTGAATTCAGATGCAGCGAAAAAACTTCCTTTGCACGTGGGAATTATCATGGACGGAAATCGCAGGTGGGCTAAAAATCGCGGCTTGCCTGCGTCTTCAGGTCATTCCCGCGGTGCGGAGGTTTTCAAAAATTTAGCTCTTTACTGCAATAAAATCGGACTTAAACATCTTACCGTTTACGCTTTCTCAACGGAAAATTGGAAACGTTCGTCTTCGGAAGTATCGGCATTGATGTTTCTTTTCAAAAAATATCTGAAAAGTGTTATGCGGGATTTTAAAAATGAAAATATACGCTTGAGTTTCATAGGAGAAATTTCAAAGTTTTCAAACGATATTCAAAAACTTATCGAAACAATCGAAACCGAAACAAAAGACAGAACAGGTATGCACCTTAACATAGCAATGAATTATGGAGGACGCTCAGAAATAATAAATGCCGTAAAAAACTTGCAAAGAGATTTTGAAAGCTCTGAAAACAAAAACATCTCTGATTTAACCGAAGAACAGTTCAGTTCTTATCTTTACACCGAAAATCAGCCCGACGTTGACCTTTTAATACGCACAGGCGGAGAAAAACGAATATCAAATTTTCTTTTATGGCAATCGGCCTATGCGGAACTTTATTTTACCGACGTGCTTTGGCCTGACTTTTCTGAGAAAACCTTTGACGAAGCAATTAATGAATATTTTAACCGCAACAGGAGATTCGGAGGCGAATAACAGTGGAAAAAAGAATTATTTCGGGAATAACGGGAGCGATTTTTGTCCTGTTTGTTTTGTTCTTCAATCAAAATTGCACGATTCTTCTAAACGTAATCACCTCCGTGATAGCGATTTTGGCAATGCGGGAAATTTTTTCGGTGCTAAACATTTCAAAAGTATTTGAAATAACTGTTCCGACGTTTGTATTCGTAAGTTTTCTTCCGCTTTTCGGATTCGGACTCATTTCGGAAACCGCATGGTACATATACACTCTTTGGATGTTTTCGGTTATGCTGATAAAACCTTCAACAAGACTTAAACACATTGCAGTGACCTACACCATGGCAATACTTATTTCCGTATCGCTTGGGAAAATAATAGAACTAAGAAACTTCGGCGGAAAATACGGAAGCTTTTTTGTGTTGCTTGCTTTAGCCGTTGCGTGGATGTCAGACACCGGAGCGTATTTTTGCGGGAGATTTTTCGGAAAAAACAAACTTTGCCCTGAAATAAGTCCGAAAAAGACCATTGAGGGATTTATCGGAGGCATGGCAGTGTGCGTAGCCTCGCTGATTTTCATCGCTTTTATATTCAATAATTTTGTGTTTATTGAAAAACACACCATAAATTATCTTTTAATAGTAATTTTGGGACTCATAGGCTCTCCGATTTCCGCTCTCGGAGATTTGAGCTTTTCAATCATAAAAAGAAAATGCAAAGTTAAAGATTTCGGAACCATTATGCCCGGTCACGGAGGGGTTTTGGACAGATTTGACAGCGTTATTTTTACTGTTCCTTATGTGTACATGTTTTTAAAGTTTTTTCCTATCATAAATTAAAAATCTGTGCTTTACTTAACACACAAAATTATACTACTTATCAAAAGAGTGATCAGCTTGAAAAAAAATTTATCTGTCTTAGGCTCGACAGGTTCCATAGGGACTCAAACTTTGGAAGTCGCCAAAGAATTGGGCATAAAAATATCTTCATTATCCGCGAACAAAAATATATCACTTAGCGCTGTTTTTACCGTTCCTTATGTGTATGTACTTTAAAGTTTTTTCTACTAATTAAAAATCTGTGCTTTATTTAACACGCAAAATTATACTACTTATCAAAAGAGTGATTAGCTTGAAAAAAATGAAGCTGTCTTTTGCTCGACAGTTTCTATAGGTACTCAAACTTTGGAAGTCGCCAAAGAAT
>CABUYS010000117.1 GCA_902495835.1 uncultured Oscillospiraceae bacterium
ATCATGCCCATGTGGTCTGCACGCACACGGTTCATATTGCCGCTTGTTCTGCCTCTCCAAAAGTTTCCCCCGCCTACTACTATCGCTATCTGGCAACCGCTTTCATATGCTTGTTTTATAGACTTGGCAATAGGTTTAATTGTTTCAAAATCGATTCCGAATTTTTTGCTTCCTGCCAGAGCTTCTCCGCTGAGTTTAAGTAAGATTCGTTTGTATTTAGAATTCAATTAAGACACTCTCCCGTTTACTGTCAAATTTTTACTGAATTACTCTGCCATAAATTTTATTTGCACGTATAATATTCTAACTTAACAAGCCGATTATGTAAATACTTTAAAAAAACTTATTTTTTGATTTTTGGCGGTTTTATGAGCATTTCAAAGGGTTAGGCGTAAAAAATATTAATATTTTTTTATAATAGTTGTTGACATTTTAAATATTTGTATCATAATTCTATGTGAATGCAAGTAATTCCCGTACTAAACATTTTATGAAGTGAGGTATTAAAATATGGAAGATATGATTGGAAAAATAATACAAATGGATAAAGAAGCGCGCGAGAGCCTCACTAAAGCGAAACAGCTTAAAATTGATTACGAGCGTAAAATAAGCGACATAAAAGAACAGCGCCGCAATGAGTATATAGACCGTGCAAGAACTAACATAAAAGTTCTTGAAAAAGAAGAAAGAATCAAAGCGGCAGTAAGGCTCAAGATAATTGAAAATTCGTACGAGCAAAAATACGACAGAATAGAAAAAGTTTACTACGACAACAAAGATGCCTGGATAAACGCCATAGTCGAAAGAGTCATTCAAAAATAATTCAAAGGTGGTGAATGCCGTTCGGTCTTTGAGAGCAGAGATTGATATGCGGCTTTCGTTATGATTTCATATGCGTCAAATGCAGTACTCTCAAAAGCGAGGGCAATGTACGGAAAGAGTATAAATTCAAAAAATTATTCCGAGCTGCTTTCTTGCCGAAATATTTCGGACATAGCTTCATACCTAAAGAAAAAGACTACTTACTCAACGGCTCTTAAAAACATCAACGAAAACAGCGTTCACCGTTCGGAGCTCGAAGAGAAGCTTAAATACAAACTTTTTATAGATTTTGAAGCTCTCGGGCGGTATGATATTTCGGTGGGAGAACATTTTTTCGAGTATATAATAGCAAGAGCGGAAATAGAGCAGTTTATGCACAGTCTTATGCTCCTTAATGCGGGAAAATCGGGAGAATATATAAAAACAATTCCGGAATTTTTTTACAGCCACGCAAAGGTTGACCTCAAAGCTTTGAAAAATATTCGAAGCTATGATGATTTTCTTGAAATAGTTAAAAAATCCGCTTATTACAAAGTTTTGCTTCCGTTTAAGCCGAGTAAAGGCAAACGCCTTGACCTTACGGCAATAGAAACGGCTCTTTACAATTATCTTTACAAAACCGTGTTCGGAATAATTGACAAATACGTTAAAGGCAAGGCAAAAAAAGAACTCAAAGATTTTTTCAGCCTTTATATAGACCTTAGCAACATGATAAGAATAGTCCGAATGCGTAAATTTTATAATTTAAGTTTTGAATATATGACGTCGGCTCTTATGGAGCAAGGAACTCTTTCAAAAGAGCAGCTAAAAGAGTTTGTGCAGGCTCCCACGGACAAACAAATGATGCTTGACATGAAAAACACCCGATTGGGTAAAAAGTGGTTTTCAAGAGGCCTTGACGTTATAGACAAAGTACCTGTTAACATGAGATACGACTGGTGCAGGCATAATATAAGATTTTCAATTTCTCCTCCGGTTGTTTTAATTTCGTATATCTTCTTGAAAGAAATCGAAATTTTTAATATCATAACTATAATCGAAGGAATAAAATATCATCTTTCTACAGATGAAATAAAGAAAATGCTGATAGGATTGAATTAATTAATAAAAAGTGAGGTGCTGATTTTACATGGCTGTATCCGAAATGAACTTTATCAGTATGATAGGCCCCGTCAGTAAGCTTGGTGAGCTTGTCAATGTTTGTGGAGAATCAGGAACTTTTCAACCTGATAATGTTTTTTCATTCTATTCCAATACGGAGAATTTTTCTCAAATAACCGAAGAAAACCCATATTCCGAACCGCTTCAGGATTTGCAAAACGCCATTAATTCCTGCGGTGATAA
This sequence comes from uncultured Oscillospiraceae bacterium, assembly GCA_902495835.1. Lineage (GTDB taxonomy): Bacteria > Bacillota > Clostridia > Oscillospirales > Acutalibacteraceae > UMGS1491. The sequence continues at coordinate 2,167 of CABUYS010000117.1, forward strand.
ACCGACTTTTACAGATATTACAGGTTTTAGGGTAAATAAATCCCAAATCGACCGTTATACAAAATATATTTCCGATAATGTCGAAAATTCTGTAAAAGATAAGCGTGAGCTTTACCGCGAGCTGGCTCAGTACAAAGAGGAAATCGAAATTTTAAAGCATTTTTACGGTCTTAACCAAAATATAAGCGATGTGCTTGCTTGTGAGTATTCCAAAGCACATTTCGGAAGAATACCTAATTCATATTATTCGAAACTTTTCGAACTTTCCGAAGAAAATGCGAAAAAAGGCATAGAACTTTTGTTTTTTCCGCTTACGTCTGATGATGAGTATCAATGGGGATTTTACTTTGCGGATATAGAAAACGAAAAAGAAATAAATCGTCTTTTTTCGTCTCTTTACTTCGAAGAAATCACTCTTAAACCTTACGAAAAAACGCCTTACGAAGCGGTTTCTGAACTTCAAAGCGTGAGAACTGAAATATACAGAAAAATAGAGAACATAGATAAAAAAATATCTGAATTTTGGGAATCTCAAAAAAGTCGTTGCATGAAATTCTACACAAAACTTAAAGAGCTCAATACTTATTTTGAGATAAAATCTTACGCCGCTCAGTATAATAACAGCTTTATACTTGTCGGTTGGGTTCCGAAAGAAAATTTGGAAAGTTTTAAATCGAAAATAAAGAAAATAAAAGGTATAGAGTATTCGACCGAAGAAGGAAAAGATATGCTAAGGCATATGCCTCCGGTTAAGCTCAAAAACAATAAGCTTTTTAAACCGTTTGAATTTTTTGTCGATACTTACGGAATGCCGTCTTATGACGAACTCGACCCAACAGCGTTTGTGGCCATTACTTACAGCATTCTTTTCGGAATAATGTTCGCGGACGTTGGTCAAGGATTAGTTGTTTCTCTTGTCGGATTTCTTATGTGGAAACTCAAGAAGATGAAACTTGGAAGAGTACTTGTTCCGTGCGGAATTTTTTCAGCAATATTCGGAACGATATTCGGTTCGGTCTTTGGATTCGAACA
>CABUYS010000118.1 GCA_902495835.1 uncultured Oscillospiraceae bacterium
GCGGTTCGTTTGTGAAACCCTTTTCAGCGTAAAATTCCTGCTCTCCTGCAGTAAAAACAAATTCGTTTCCGCATTCTTTGCAGGTAAGGGTTTTGTCTTCGTACATGAGATATACCTCGCTTCTTGGATTAAAATATTTGCCCTAGGACGGGTTTGCACCGACACCTCTGAATTAAACAACGCTCTACTAAACTAAGCTACTTGGGCTTATTTAATGATAGTATATACTAACTCAAAAAGTAAGTCAATGATTTTTATAATTTTTATATATAAAATATTTGTAAAAAGCTTGTACTAAATATTCATATTAATGCAATTAAAGAAATTTTTATTGTAATCTAAAAATAAAAATTTTTTAAATTTTGCCTGTTATGCTGACTTTTGTAATTCCGGGATTTACAGCTGTAGTTCCGTCATCGGAATTTTTTATAAATTTTGCCGCAGGAATATTAAGACTGAAAGAAGACGCATAACCCGGAATCGTAACGACTCCGTTTGAATAGGAATAATCAGTCGGTGCAAGCTCTTTGGAATCTGCTTTTACGGAAGTTATTTTCGGAGCGGGAGAAAATGTATCTGTAAGAGTTACGTTTAAAGCTTCCGTATTTCCGTAGTTGTAAATATAAAAATTGTAAGTAATTTCTTCTCCGACAGATATGTGCTCTGCGGACATGTTTTTAACTATTTGTATGTCGGCTTTTTCGGAAACATTTAAAGTGATTTTAGAATTTGACACGTTTTCCGAGTTTTCGGATTCCAACGTTATTGTGCTTGTTATTTTAGAGCCAGGTGACATATCAGCATGCTGAGTTACAACAGATTTATATATAACAGTTAAATTTGAATTTGCAGGAATTGATGAAATACTAAATACTATTTTATCCGAATAAACTTCGGGAGATATTTTGGATTCAAAATTGCCGTTTATATACATGTATGACGGAGATTCGTAACTCAGAGGGGGAAGAGACTGACTTAAAATTTGATTACGCGGAGAATCATATCCTAAGTTATCGGTTATTTTTAAATTTTTAGCTTCTGCGTTACTGTTGTTCTTTACATTTATAATGTAAGTAATATAATCTCCGCAAAAATACTCGGAATTAAGACATTTAGCCGAGAAAGACAAGCTTTCAAGCAAATTTGCCGAAGCCGTATTTGAAAATACACATTTTGTTTGAGAGCCGTATTCAAACGTTAATGACGCGGTATTAAGTATTTGATTAGACATTATGGCAGGCCTCCGATTTCTGAAAGGAATAAATAAGTGACTTTAAAAATGTCATTATTTTCAATATATTCTTTGAATGCGTGTTTTGACATAGTCCCATATAGGTTTCAGAAAGAGAAATTAAAGTCAAATAAGAGTAATATTTTGTAACTAAAATGTAATCATTGAAATTCGTCGCTTTATATAAACAAAAATCATTTCAACAGCCTTGCTTTGTCATAATAATTAAATATTTTAAATTAAAATTTGAATTTTAGTAAAAAATCAAGAAACCTCAATTAATCACTACTTACTTTTTGCACAAAAATACTTTTTACAAATTATTGACAAACGGCAAATTGTTTAATAGAATTCTAATCAATGGATATTTTGTGTTTGAAGCAAAGTTACAATTTATAAAAAATAATTACATAACAAGAAATTATTTTAAGCTAGGACGGAGGTAAAGAACACATGATAAACATTTCGAAAGAAGAAAGTATAAATAAATTTAAGAGAGCATCATCTCTGATAGTAATGAGCGCAGTTTGTGCAACTTCAATTTTCTCGGTAGGAGCTTTCAGTCGTCAGGTTAATGTAAATGCAGACGACCGTACGATTTCTGCAATTACTATGACAGGCGATACATTTGAAATACTGGATAGAGTAGGCGTAAAAATGTCAGAAGGAGACTCGGTGGACAGAAAAGACGAAATTGACGGTTCACTTAAATTAGATGTTAAAAGAGCTTTTGACGTTTCGGTTTCAAAAGGAGATAAAACTGTAAATTTAAAAAAATCTCAAGGTACAGTTAAAGACGCCATAGAAAGTGCCGAGATTGAACTCGATGAAACAGATATTTGCAATTTTCCCGAAGATAAAGCGCTAGAACCGGGAATGAATATTGTTATCAGTAAAACAGTGGGAATAAAGCTTGCTGTTGACGGAGAAATAAAAGATCTGAAAGTTCCGTCAGGAACAGTAATGGATGCATTGAAATATCTGAACGTTGAGATTTTTGGTGACGATATAGTTAACGTAGATGTTCATTCAGATATTTATGAAGGAATGGAAATAAAGGTCGGCCGAGTTTCTTACCGTGAAGTAGTTTTAAGTGAAGAAATACCTTTTAATACCGTGGTTAAGAAAACTCATTTACTTGACGACGCCAGCAGAGAGGTTTCATCAGGCGGAAAAAAGGGCGAAAAAGAAGTAACCGTAAAAGAAACTTTGGTAGACGGGGAAGTAGTTAAATCTGAAGAAATAAGTTCTAAAGTAGTAATAGAACCTGTTGATGAAGTTATTTTAGAAGGAACCAAAAAGCCGGAATGCAAATCAAGAAGCGAATCGGTTGCACCTATTTCTGGAATTCAAGCAAAAGGTTCAAAGGTTGTTTCGGGTTCCGCTACGGCTTATACAGCACCTAAAGGAGCAAGAACTTCCACGGGAGCTGTTCCTGTTCAGGGAGTAACTGTTGCGGTTAATCCTAAAGTTATACCTTATGGTAGAAACGTTGTGATAACATCGCTCAACGGAGCTGTGTTATGGAGAGGTGTATCTCAAGACACCGGCGGAGCCCTAAAAAGCGGAAGCGCGGTTGTAGATATTTATATGGACTCTAAAGCCGATTGCGTAAAGTTCGGAAGAAAAAGAGTCAATGTATATTTTGATTAACGTAATAAATTAAAGACTCGGAAATTTCCGGGTCTTTTTTGTATGTATAAAACCACGCGAAAGCCCGCGTGGTTAAGTGATAGCGTAAGCGATGTAAGAACGGAATAAAAACTCCTTTTGATGTAGAATATAATAGTGATCTGGAAACTGCTAAAGAAAGCGTCAAAAGGAGGACATCCAAAATGAATGACATAAATTTATCATATAAAAAGTTAAACCACGAATACCATATAGTATTTGTGGCAAAATGCTTTATGAATATAAAATATTAAAAA
>CABUYS010000119.1 GCA_902495835.1 uncultured Oscillospiraceae bacterium
ATTAAATCTTCACCGCTTTTTCCTGCGCGTCTTCCAGATGCTCCATTTTGACCATTCTGTGCGTAAAACTTCTTTTTATACCTGAAATTTGAAAGAGTCGACATATTATTATCGCCCTGAAATATAATTGACCCGCCACGTCCGCCGTTGCCTCCGTCAGGCCCTCCCGTTGCCGTATAAATATCTCTGTGAAAAGAAACCGCACCGTCTCCGCCGTTACCGGCTTTAATTTTTATTTGAGCTGAATCTACAAACATATCGTCACCACCATTTAATTATAAATTTATTTTTCTCAATTTTTTGATTATTATTTAAAATAAAAAACGGATCAACACTTTGACCCGCTTTATAACCTTGTTGTTTTAATTAAAATTAACCCGCTGCGTAAATACTTACACATTTACGGTCACGTCCAAGACGTTCAAACTTTACAATGCCGTCGGTCAATGCAAATAAAGTATCGTCTTTGCCTTTTCCAACGTTATTGCCGGGATGAATTTTGGTTCCGCGTTGTTTTACAAGGATATTACCGGCTAAAACGAACTGTCCGTCAGCACGTTTCACGCCAAGGCGTTTCGATTCGGAATCACGACCGTTACTTGTAGAACCTTGACCTTTTTTATGAGCAAAAAGTTGTATATTAATATTCAGCACAAACTACACCTCCACATAACTTACGTTTACGTTTTTAGGATAAATCTGCTCAAGCATAAGCAAGTGAGATTTAAATCCTTTTAAAATATCACTGCATAAAGCTACGTCTTTTTGTTCTATTTCAGCTCTCATGTATCCGATTTCATCATTAACAGACGCTTCAACAGACGCACCCATTACATCGGCCATGGTATTAACCGCCATGTATGCTGCAGATGACACCGCCGCACAAACTATATCCGAACCTCTTTCGGAATATCCCGAATGTCCGCATATTTCAAATCCGATTATATTTCCGGAGCTTTCCACAAAAAACTTGGCTTTAAGCATTTTTCAACCTACTGAAATTAAAAATTGATTGTTTCGATTTCAACTTTGCTGTACAACTGTCTGTGTCCCATTTTGCGTTTGCAACTCTTTTTGGGTTTATAGGTAAAGACAGTAATTTTTTTGGCTTTTCCGTTTTTAACAATCTTTCCGGAAACTTTAGCAGAAGCCATTTCGCTTTCGCCTATATGAAAACCTTTTTCATCTTGTCCGGCGATTACCTTGAAATCTACGGATGTACCTTCTTCTTGATTAAGTTTTTCAACGTAAATTACATCACCTTGAGAAACTTTGTACTGTTTTCCACCTGTTTCTATAATTGCGTACATTTTCTTTTACGCACCTACCTTTAATTCATCTCGCTACTGAATCAGGCAGACTTAATGTCTTTGAAAAGCCTGCAGTATGCGGCCTAATTATTTTAACATTTAAGTGTTAAAAAGTCAATATTACATGCAATTTTTAATTATAATTATTTTGAGTATCGACAAAATATTATCTTTGTAAAACGTTTTACGAAATATGTATGAATAAAAATTAACACTCGAGCAAGTGTTATTCTCGTTTTAGGTAAAACTTTATATTTCATCAAGCCAAAAGTCGCTATTTATTAAATAATTTTTTATTTTGTATCTCAATTTTTACTAATATATTATTTCTGTGAACAGATAGGTTTAATTTCGGCATCAGTGCATTAGATTTTCTGTTTATCGCTTAAAACTCTAAAATTTATGCGACTGTAAAACACAAAAAACTTCAAAATAATCATTCCACGGCCTATATGGAGATATTTCTTTAAACGAACAAAACTCTGCACTCTCAGCGAGGCTGTTACGGTTTGTTTATTTGCAAAAATATTGTTACTTGCCATCCATAAATAAATCTTCATAATATTACTGTGATTCTGCACTCTAATCTTTATCAATGTGTTACTTCTGTAAATGAATAGATTTATTTTCGGAGTAAGTGCATTAGATTTTCTGTTTATCGCTTAAAGCTCTAAAATTTATGCGACTGTAAAACGGTTTTCTACATACAAAAAAGCCGCGAAGTAAACTTCAAAACACGGCTTTTTATTTAAATATATAATTTTAATCAAGATAATCTTTTAATCTCTTGCTTCTGCTGGGATGACGCAATTTTCGGAGAGCTTTCGCTTCAATTTGACGAATTCTTTCACGGGTAACATCAAATTCTTTTCCTACTTCTTCCAGTGTGCGAGGTTTTCCGTCGTCTATGCCAAAACGCATTTGAAGCACTTTTTTCTCTCTCGGAGTCAATGTGTCAAGAACTTCTAAAAGATGCTCTTTCAAAAGCACGTGAGAAGCTTCTTCTGCAGGTGCAAGAGCGTCGTCGTCGGGAATAAAATCTCCCAAATGGCTGTCGTCTTCTTCTCCGATAGGTGTTTCCAAAGAAACCGGGTCTTTTGAAGCTCGCATAATTTCTCTTATTTTTTCAACAGGAAGACTGAGTTCTTCCGCTACCTCTTCAGGAGTGGGTTCTTGACCGTTGCTATGAAGAAGTTGTCCCGAAACTCTTTTTACTTTATTCATGGTTTCAACCATATGAACCGGTATACGTATAGTTCTAGCTTGGTCGGCTATTGCTCTGGTAATTGCTTGTCTTATCCACCATGTTGCGTATGTTGAAAATTTAAATCCTTTTGAATAATCAAATTTATCTACAGCTTTTATAAGTCCGAGATTGCCTTCTTGAATAAGATCTAAGAAATGCATTCCTCTTCCGAGATATCTTTTAGCAATACTTACAACAAGACGCAGGTTTGCTTCAGAAAGCCTTTTTTTGGCTTTTTCGTCACCGTTTTGTATTCTTTTTGCAAGTTCAATTTCTTCATCTGCACTTAAAAGAGGAACCATTCCTATTTCTTTTAAGTATACTTTTACCGGGTCATCGGTAGTAGAAGCTTCGGCCATAGACCCTGAAGGCGAAACTCCACCGCCGTGTATTGCACCGTCGCTGTCTGCATCGTCAAGACCTTCTATTATTTCTACTCCTAAAGACTCCATCGAATCATATAATTTTTCTATTTGATCGGGGTCGAAATCCATTTCCCCCATAGCTTCCAAAATTTCGCCGGTGCTTATGTGTCCC
>CABUYS010000120.1 GCA_902495835.1 uncultured Oscillospiraceae bacterium
AACTGTAGGTTCTACAGGAGATTCAACAGGCCCTCATCTTCATTTTGAAATAAAAATTAACGGTCAGGCTAAAAACCCGCAACAATATGTTTAATAATAAGCATCTCCCAGCTTAGCTGGGGGATGCTTATTAATCATCAAAATCCTGTATCAACAGCAGCTTCTCAATGAAACACGGTAAAAAATCTCTCGAGAAAAAATAATAAACTCTCATCAAATAACGTTAATACTATTGGGTAATAAAGAAAAACTGTTACTTGCTACCTATAAATGACAATTGTTTTCCTATTTTATCTTGATTCAACTGTTTTTTACTTTTCAAACATTCCACAAAAATTTATACTTGCACTTAAAAACTCAGCTAACAATAAACCTTTATGACATCGCTATGCTTCAGCATTTTAATTTACTATATTTATAGTCTTACTTTTTAATTTAGTACATTAGTTTTTTCATCACTTGAACCACGCCAAGCCATGCGGCTATCGTGTGGTTTTTTATATAAAACAAATATTCATAAATTATGCCGGTGGTTTTTCAAATGTGACTAAAAAGCTATGGTATTTACAACACTTCAAATCTTAAATTATTGCTCACCTTTGGGAAAAATTTTTACTTGCTACCCTTAAACTTATTTTGTTTTATATTTTCACTCCTTTAAATCGATTTTTTATACATACTTTTATTGTACTTATTTAGAACTCTCTTTATATTTTTTTAAATTTTAATCTTTATATTAAAAAAGTTTTTATTTTTTGAAATTACCAAAATGAAATAAACAAATTGACTCCTAAGGAAAATATTCTTTGAGAGTATTTTTTTATCTTTAACTGATTTTGTGTGAAATTACCAAATGTAAACAATCAAAATAAAATCTCCTTCTGATATAAACTGAGAGTGCAGTCAAAAACTGCATAAAAATATCAAAAGGAGGATATTAAAATGGACAATATCGGCAGTTTAGCACACACCAAACAAGATTGCAAGCATTACTTACATTTTTATATTAAAAAATTTTTCAAAAATTAAATGCTCCCACTATTCGGCATTTTTAAGTACATATTTCTATAAAATCATTGCACTTATTTCATTTATATCAATTTTACTTTTTTAGAATAGTACCTTAAGGTCACGCAGATAGAAAATTTACAAAATTTTCTATCTCAACATTTCTGAGAATTTGCATTTGCTTACGTTTTTACATCTTTACTTTTTATTAAAATTTTTATAATTACTCTTTTTTCTCTTTCGAGCAATAATCAAAAAATTTTTAAAGTTTCATAAATACAAATAATTTTTTAATTCAACTTACGTCAAAGCCATGGTCTTATATAAATTTATAAACTTTTATTACTGTTGATTTGTTTGTTATTTTATTTTTTACAAGTAGCATCTTATTATTTGCCTGTATCAGTGCAAAAAATTCATATTTATGCCCTTTATATGGAAAGGGGTTTTAAAAAATGAATAAAAAAATATATTTAAGTCCAAGTATGCAATCAAATAATACTTATGCATGCGGAAACACAAATGAAATGGAGCAATGCAACAAAATAGCGGATCTTACAAAGATTTTTTTGGAAAAGTACGGTTTTGAGGTGAAAAAATCGCCCGAAGGACAAGTAATGATGGCAAGCATAAAAGAAAGTAATTCTTGGAACGCCGACCTTCATCTTACAATTCACACCAATGCTTTTAATTCTCAAACAACCGGTGGCACGCTCGTTATGATATACAGCAGCGAAGAAAACAACGTTAAAGCTGGCAACGCAATTTTAAACGCCGTATCCCCCATTTCTCCCGGAAAAGACTATTCTCTTCGAGTAAATTCATCTCTTGCAGAACTCAATTCTACAAAAGCAACAGCCGTTTATCTTGAAATTGAATTCCACGACACTGAAGAAGGAGCAAAGTGGATAATCGAAAACACCGAAAAAATCGCTCAGGCAATAACCAGAGGTATTTGCGAATATTTTGGGGTTAACTACAATCAAAACACATCTTCGCAAAATTCATCCTCTACTGTGTACAGAGTGCAAATAGGAAGTTTTAAAGTAAGGGCAAATGCTGAAAATCAACTTCAAAAGGCAAAACGTCTGGGTTTTATCGACGCGTTCATAGTGGAGGGAAATCTATGACAAACAATATTTCAAAAATAATAGCCGCTGCTGTGCTTATTGAAAGCATAATAACTTACTTTAATCAATTTTTTGTATCGGGAACAATTCCGTGGCAAATGGTTTTAAGTTTAACATTGGGAATAATCATGTCCATAACCTATGAATTTAATCTACCTGAATGCCTAAATATGCAATCTCATGTTCCGTATGTTGACTGGATTTTGACAGGTATACTTATTTCAAGAGGGTCGAATTATCTTTATAACATGATTGGCAGTTTAGAATCGCTTTAATGTTTTTGTTATAAATACAACAAATTAATTAATTCGACAACGATTTTTTATAATATGTATTGCATTCGGTTTCGTTAAATGATACACTAAAATCCGTGATACTATTAATTTAATAGCAAATCATAACTAAAATGTTTAAAACAAAGGAGGAAAGCATTTAAAATCGCAAACACACCCTATTACAATTTGCTATACATTAATAGTTCCACCCACAAACATAAGAGAGGAGGACAGGCATGGCTATTAAAAATAACAAAAGAAACACAACAATATTTATGTTCATACTTTTAGCTTGCCTGGGATTAAGTTCTATCATAATAAACGCAACAAGTAAATCAGGAAAAATTTACGGTTTAAATCAACCCGATGGAGTGGTTTTAACAGCTCAAGCCAATTATTCAACTCCCCCGGAGCACAAATTAGTAATAGAAAACACGGGTTCTGAAGCATTAAGTGTCACAAATGTGACTGTAGACAATGCCAATTTTGAAATTAAAATCAACGGAAACATGAATCAAACAGTTCAACCTAACGGCAAAATTGACAATGTATACAGCATTAAAGCTAACGTCGGATTGGCAGCAGGAATTTACGAAGGAATTATTACTGC
>CABUYS010000121.1 GCA_902495835.1 uncultured Oscillospiraceae bacterium
AAGATCATCGTCCTGGCAGCATTGATAATGATTTGATAAGTTGTGCGGTAAACCTCAAAAAAGACTATGAATCAAAAATGAATAATTTTAAATTTTCGAATGCTTTGGCGAGTGTATGGTTGTTGATTTCAAAATGCAACAAATATATTGATGAAACAATGCCGTGGCAACTGGGAAAAGATGAATCTCAATTTAAAAGACTTGCTTCGATTCTTTACAATCTTTGCGAATCTTTGAGGATTATTTCCATTTTGATTGCACCTGTAATGCCTGAAACCGCAAAGGAAATTCAAAAGCAAATCGGTGCAGAGGAATCTTTATGCACATGGGAAATGGCTTCTCAATGGGGAATGCTACCCGAAACTTTGGAAGTTCATAAAGGAAAAGTGCTTTTCCCGAGAATAGATTTAAGTAAAGAATTAAAAGAAATTGAAAAGAGTAACAAAGAAAATCCTGAATTAAATTTAGAAAAATCCAATGTGGCTCAGCTTATAGACATAAGTGATTTTTCTAAAATAAAACTTATTGCGGCCCGAATTAAAGAGTGCGAAACTGTTAAAAAGTCCAAAAAATTGCTCAAATTATTGCTTGATGACGGTTTAGGAGAACGCACAGTTGTATCGGGAATATCGCCATATTACGAATGCGAAGATTTAATTGGAAAAACTGTTGTATTGGTTTCAAACCTTAAACCCGCAAAATTATGCGGAGTGGAAAGCAACGGAATGATTTTAGCAGCTACTTGTGCGGAAGATAAGGTGAAATTAATTTTCCTTGAAGGAGTAGAACCGGGCAGCGAAATAAGATAATAACAGAGGAATGATAAGATGACAAATTTAATATTTGATACTCACGCTCATTACAACGATGAGTCGTTTGATTCTGACAGGGAGTCTGTTTTGGAACTTTTGCCGAGTCAAAACGTATGCGGAGTTATTGATGCCGGAGGAGATATTAAATCTTCGTTTAATGCTGTGAAGCTTTCTGAAGAATATCCTTATATTTACGCCGCGGTAGGATTCCATCCCGAATATCTATCTGATGATATAGATATTGATAATTTAATTAAAGAACTTGAAAAATTAATCTGCCATGACAAAGTTGTAGCAATAGGAGAAATAGGTCTTGATTATCATTTCAATTCCGAAAATAAAGATATTCAGAAAAAAGTTTTTGAAAAGCAGGTAGAATTTGCTATAAACCATGATTTTCCTGTGGTTGTTCATGACAGAGACGCTCATGGAGACACTTTGGAAATACTTAAAAAATATAAACCTCGTGGTGTTGTACATTGCTTTTCGGGAAGCTTGGAGATGGCAAAAGAGGTAGTAAAAATAGGAATGCTTTTGGGGATAGGCGGCGTAGTAACTTTTAAAAATGCCAAGAATATTGTGGAAGTGGTAAAAAATATACCTATTTCATCGCTTGTTCTTGAAACCGATGCACCGTATTTATCACCGGTTCCTTTCAGAGGTAAAAGATGTGTTTCGACATATATTGAATATACAGCTCAAAAAATTGCTGAGATTAAATCAATTACTTTGCAAGAAGTTTTGGAATCAACTAAGTCCAACGCCTTAAAACTATTTAACATTAAATAAATTTGGAGAATTTTTATGAGAATAGGTCACGGATATGATGTCCATAAATTAGTACCAAACAGAGCTTTGATTTTGGGCGGAGTAAATATTAAAAGTGATTTGGGGCTATTGGGACACTCCGACGCAGATGTTTTGATTCATGCGGTTATGGATTCGCTTTTGGGAGCGGCTGCTTTGGGAGATATCGGAAAACATTTTCCCGATAACGACTGCACCTACAAAAATGCCAACAGTATGAAATTGCTAAGCACAGTTGTTTCAATGCTCAAAGAAAGGAATTATAAAATTCAGAATATAGATTCCACTATAATAGCTCAAGTGCCAAAACTTAGTCCATATATCATGCTTATGAGAAAAAACATTTCCGATTGTTGCAACATTGATATAAACCAAGTAAATGTAAAAGCTACTACCGAAGAAAAACTGGGATTTACGGGAAGATGTGAAGGTATAGCCGCACATAGCGTGTGTATTATAGATTAAATATTTTATAAACTTAAAGGTTCACCGTGTTTATACGTGTGAGCCTTTATCATTTTTAAGATCAGATACATATTATGTAATTGAAGCAGTAGAGAAAAGTCAATATCTCTTAACGTTTCTTAACAGTTAAAATAAATATTAAAAAATTATAAATGCATTTGGTTTTTTTATAAAGAACAGGAGGTAAAGATGTGATATATCTGGACAACTCAGCAACAACTTATCCAAAGCCTCTTTCTGTGTACAATTCGATTTTAAACGGTATAAAGAATTATGGAGCAAATCCCGGCAGAAGCGGTCACACTATGTCACGTAAATCAGGAGAAGAATTGGATAAGTGCAGAAAAAGTATTGCGAAAATGTTTGGAGTTAAAAATCCTTCAAACGTTGCGATTACACTTAATTGTACTCAAGCATTAAATATGGTTATAAAAGGACTATTAAAACCCGGAGCTCATGTTGTTACTTCGTGCATTGAGCATAACGCCGTTATGCGTCCTTTGAATAAGCTTGAAAAAGACGGTATTATTACATATACCGCGGCAGAAGTTTATCCGGGTGATAATGAAAAAACTTTGGATTCTTTCAGAAAAGCGATTAATTCAAGAACGGCCTTAATCGTGTGCACTCACGCTTCGAATGTGTGGGGTATAAAACTCCCTGTCAATAGAATTTCCGCTTTGGGGAAAATATATGATATACCCGTGCTTATAGACGGAGCACAATCAGGCGGACTTGTTCCCATAGATATGGAATTTCTTGGAGCGGATTTTTTATGCTTAGCAGGTCACAAAGGTCTTTATGGGCCTATGGGCACAGGGATACTTAT
>CABUYS010000122.1 GCA_902495835.1 uncultured Oscillospiraceae bacterium
CGGGCTTCATTGAAGGCGCACGGATCTCCTCTATCGCCGCGAATACGGGTCTGAACTACGAATCCGACGCGATTGCAGCCTGCGTCATCGGCGGTGTGTCCTTTGTCGGCGGCACGGGTAATTTTGTACGCAAGTATGTTTAAAAACGCCGTTTTTCGGATTAAAAAAAGTTAAACTGATATGTTTGTTTGTCTTTTTTACATATTCACACCAAACGATAAGAAATTTTAATTAAGATTTTTGCGCCTAATAGTCAAAAACGTTTGAAAAAAAAAGGTTTTTAACATTTTACAGTGATTGCAAAACGCAAAAATTTACTTACTTGGAAAATTTATTTCGTCTGTAATTAAAAAATATAAAAATCTGCTTGTGGCGTTTGCGGCCTCTAACAAAGTCTTTGTCTTTTCGCCATTAACTATGATGAAAGCGCGATAAGATAAATGGACGCGGCTAACTGTTTAAAATTCTGAAATATTTATTTTTGAAACAAATAAAAATTTATCCCATAGTTTTATAACAATATAAAAAGTCAATTTTATGTTGTGAAAGTTTATTAGTCGTTTCTTTAAATATTATTTTATTCCATGGCTTTTTTAAAACTTCGGACTTAAAAAAATTTTATTTCAGTTGCACAATTACAAAAAACAATTTTGTGCCGAACGGGAAAAGAAATCAACGCTTGTGTTTAAGCGTTTCGATTATGCGCACCAAGGAGAATTATCCTGTACCGGTTTTGTTTTTATCGGCGATTTTCGTCTTTTGACCTGATTGCTTGTTTGACGATAAGTTTTGTTTGTTAAATTTCGGCATTTTTCAGGCTTTGAGCGAAGCCTTGCAAGCTTACCGTAAGGCGTGGCTGAAATTGTGTGTTCTTTACGCGCTTTTTTATTGATGAGATTGTTGCCTGTTTCGGCAGGCCTTTTCCGTTCGGCTTCTTTCGGCGGACAGAAAGCTTGTAGGCCAATAAAAAAAATTTTGTTTCCCGTTGAGTGAACCCGTTGAGCCGTGCTTTAACGGGGATAAAGCATAATTTTCGGCTGTTTTTCTTGACGTTTTTATTATATTTGGCGGCTTTATCCTGTCCGTATCGCTTTTCTCTGAACACTTAACACCTATTAAATGTTTGTTAATTTTCTGCATTTAAGCTGTTTGTGCCTGTTCTCCTGCCTTATTTTCCGACGCGTTTTTCGGGAGACTGCCGCCCGTTAATTTACCTCGGTTTTTATGTATCAAAATGCTTAATAGCGGGATTGTCCGCCCGTAAATTTATCCAGGGTTTCGTTTGTCGCGGCACGTTTGACCGACTGGCCGTAGCTTTAGTCAAGCTGCGTTTACATTGATGTGTTTTTTGGAGACCGATTGTCTGTTAATTTAATTCGTTTTTCGTTTGTGCTTTCTGTAGACGTTTGAATGCCCCGCAACAGGACAAAAAAACGTACGACCGATTAATGATTTGTTTTCCGGCAAAACAAAGACAGCGAATGCTTTTTCTGGGATAAAGCCTATAAGTCAAATTACCTGAGTTTCCGTTTTTGCGGCGTCATATCGTTCAAAATATTTCTCCTGTGTTCCACGGTAAATACCATTATCGAAAATTTGGTCACGTAATTCCTGATTACAGATTTCTTGGTATTTTTATGGTCGATTGATATTGGTTCTCGGTAAAATTTATTTATTCGATTGCCAACCGTTTTACATTTAATCAATAGAAAAGGTCAATAAAATTGCTTTATAAATAAGCAATAAAATTTTAAGAAGCCAAAACTGCTTTGTATATTTTTGAAACAATACGAAAACCTATTTTTAATATAATTATGATAGCATAACAAATAATAAATTTCAAATTTTTTATATCGAGTTTTAATTTTTTATGAGATATAAACAATTTTATCTAAGACAAACGGAGTTTTATTTGCTTGTAAGTAGTTGGCTCTTATTAAAAATTAGATTTTCGAACGGAAATTTGGTGAGAAAAGCTTACTTGCAGACTAAAAAGACAAAAAAAATTAAAATAAAGCAACAATAACTATCAAATTAATTTAATTTTCAGTAAAGTTTACCAATATTACTTGAAAACGCCGATGAGATTGATGTTTTAACTTGACCGGTTTCAAAAAAGCAATACTGAAAAAATAAAAATCGGAGTTTAAGAATTTTGATTGTAATTTTTTTTGTTTGTGGCGGGTGAGTTAAAAATTATTTAAGTTGATTTTACATGAAGGAAGGCCTTCAATGTCGATAAATAAATTATGTAATATAAACATAACCAAATAAAGTAATAAAAACATAACCGAATCGCGTGATTTTTATATTTTTTTTCAGCAAAAAGTGTTTGTGACGTTCTGGATTCTGTCTCAACGCGTTACAGCAAGGTTTTTTAAAGAAAAAACTATTTCAAAAATATATATTTATATGATAAAACAAGGGTAAATCTAATGAAAAACATGCTATTATTGTGTTAAATTGCAGGATTTTTGTTTCATAAATATACTTGCATAAAATTGTCCTAAAAATACGGGTTTTTGCACAAAAAACAGCTAAAAAACATTTAAAAATAGTTATGAAATCATATTTATGTAAAGTTTTGTGTGTTATCGTTGACTAATCGACAAATTTCGAGTATAATTACATTGAACAGTATAAAATAAATTATGTAAGTATAACTAAATTACAAGTGAGGATTGGAGATTATGGCTGTAAAAAAAGGTTTGGGAAGGGGATTAAGTGCCCTTTTAAGCGATTCGGAACAGGAATACGATTTCAGTTTCCGTGAAGAGGAAAAAACCGAGGAATCCGTTTCTTCGGATGCGACAAAGGAAATTTCGGTTTCTTTAATTGACCCTAACGTCAATCAGCCGCGTAAACGTTTTGATGAAGTGGCTATGAGCGAGCTTGCCAACAGTATCA
>CABUYS010000123.1 GCA_902495835.1 uncultured Oscillospiraceae bacterium
ATTATATTCTACATCAAAAGGAGTTTTTATTTCGTTCTTACATCGCTTAAGCTATCACTGAACCACGAGGGCTTTCGCGTAGTTTTCTACATACAACAACCCCCACACAAGTGATTGTGTGGGGGATTTTTATGAATATAAATTTTCTTAAATCAGAATCTACTTTTTTATTGAGCAGAACAATGGCGAACAATAGCTGCTTTTTTTCTTGCAGCAGTATTTTTGTGAAGAATTCCCTTAGAAACCGATTGGTCAAGTTTTTTAAGAGCAAGTCTAACTGCTTTACCGTTTACTCCTGCATTTTCTTCAAAAGCTGATTTTATTGCGGATTTGAGAGAAGATTTGTAAGCTTTGTTTCTTGCTGTTTTTACACATATGACTCTTACTCTTTTTTTAGCTGATTTAATGTTTGGCATTTATTATTTCCTCCTTTTATTATCTGTTTTTACCTAAGAAAAATAACGCTAAAGTACCGCATCCAGTATGCGAACCTATAACAGGCCCTATATTACCCGTTATGATACTTTGAATATTAAATTTTTCTCTTATTTTTCGTGAAATTTCTTTGACGCCTTCTTCGCAGTCTCCGTGACTTATAAAAATTTCTTGTTCGGATATATTTTCACCGAATTTTTCCATTTTTGAAATCATGACGTCTATGGCTCTTTCTCGGCCTCGGGCTTTTTCGGCAAGATAAAGTTTGCCGTCATCTTTGAAATGCAAAACGGGTTTGATATTTACCATACTTCCAAAAAATGCCGCAGCTTGAGAAATTCTTCCTCCGCGTTGCAAATGATGTAAATCATCAACAATAAACCAGTGACAAACTTTTAGTTTGTTATCGTTCGCCCAATTTACAAGTTCGTCCGATTTAGCACCTTCTTTAGCCATTTTCGCAAGACGGTAAACAATTAATCCCTCGCCCAAAGACGCTGAAAGAGAATCTATAATTTTTACTTGATTTTCAGGATAACGTTTTTTTAATTCTTCCGCTGCTATGCATGCAGAATTATACGTTCCGCTAAGCCCTGAAGAAAAACAAACATAAACTATATCTTTACCTAATTTCAAATATTTCTCAAAATATTCTTCAAATTCTCCCGGATTAATCTGTGATGTGGAAACAATTGATTTGTTTTTGATTTTTTCATAAAAATTATCCACACTCACAGAACCGTCGTCAACATGGAGTTCACCGCCCAAAGTGAATTTCATGGGTAAGACTTTTATATCAAATTCATCAACAATTTCCTTAGGCAAATCCGATGTTGAATCTGTCAACAATACATATTCGTTCATATAAACTGAGCACTATTTTCTTAAGTGAAAATAAAAAACTCATTTCATCACCTTTCAGGAAACATTTCGAAAAAACGGTAAAAATATTATCTCTTCGAAAATTGTGGAGCTTTTCTTGCTTTTTTAAGACCGTATTTTTTACGTTCTTTCATTCTTGGGTCACGAGTTAAAAATCCTGCTTTTTTGAGGCTTAATTTTAATTTTTCCGAATCAAACTCCAAAAGAGCTCTGGAAATTCCGTGTCTTATTGCTCCTGCTTGACCTGCAACTCCTCCGCCGTTTACGTTACAGATTATATCAAATTTTCCTTCTGTTTCAGTAAGGACGAGCGGTTGACGGACGATAACTTTCAAAGTTTCCAATCCAAAATATTCATCTATGTTTCTGCCGTTAATAACGATTTTTCCTGTACCTTTGTAAAGTCTTACACGCGCAACAGAACTTTTTCTTCTTCCTGTTCCGTAAAAAAATGGAATCTTATTGTACATTATTTATTTCCCTCCGCATCGTTCCAAATTTCCGGTTTTTGAGCTGAATGCTTGTGCTCGCTTCCTACAACCGTACGTAATCTTACAATTTGTTTACGTCCGAGAGCATTGTCCTGAAGCATTCCTTCAACAGCCATATGCATTGCTTTTTCGGGATGTTCTCTCATTAAAGTGTCGTATCTGACGCTTTTGAGATTTCCAACATAACCTGTGTGATGGTAATGATATTTCTGAGTGAGTTTCTTTCCTGTTAAAACAGCTTTCTCACAATTTACGATTATTACGTGGTCACCACAGTCAACGTGCGGGGCAAAAATCGGTTTAACTTTTCCGCGAAGTAAATTTGCGGCTATAACAGCAACTCTTCCCAACGGTTTTCCTGCTGCGTCTAAAATATACCACTTGCGTTCTACTTCGCCGTTTTTTGGCATGTATGTAGACATCTGTCTTCCTCCTATTATTATTAATCCAACTTTTATATCATAACATGTTAAAAATATCTTTGTCAATAAAAAATTGATTTTCACATATTTAATCTCTTTTTTTCTCGTTTTTTCATATGTTTTTCTCTTTATATCTCGTTTTCGACTTTAATAAATAATTTGGAAATAAAGTCGTTACAGGATATAATGTTAGGTGTAATTCAAAAATATTAATCATAAAACCAAAAATAATTTTTTATATGAAAGGTTATGTTACAGTGAATAAAAATATAGTACTATCAACCATGGACGGAAACACAGCAGCAGCTCACGCTGCATATGCCTTTACGGAGGTAGCCGCAATATACCCCATTACTCCTTCTTCCGTTATGGCAGATACAACAGATAAATATTCCGTTGGCGGAAAGAAAAACATATTCGGTTCAGAAGTACAAATTGCCGAAATGCAATCGGAAGCAGGAGCATCGGCAGCAGTACACGGAGCGCTGTCTTCAGGGGTTTTATCAACAACTTTCACATCTTCTCAAGGATTGCTTTTGATGATTCCTAATATGTATAAAATGGCAGGTGAATTACTCCCCGGAGTAATTCATGTTGCTGCTCGAACAGTTGCGGCTCACGCACTTTCCATATTC
>CABUYS010000124.1 GCA_902495835.1 uncultured Oscillospiraceae bacterium
AGGCTTTAATTCCTTGTTCGTATCGCCCATATCGCTTCCGCCGGAAGTTGCAAAAGGAATAATTTTCTTTCCTCTCAAATCGTACTCGTCCAAAAAAGTGTTAATTATAGTAGGGGCGATATACCACCAAATAGGAAAACCAATATAAATTGTATTGTAATTAGCCATATTTTCCACTTTGTTTGCAATCGCGGGGCGAATTGACTTATCTTTTTTCATTTCTATCGTGCTTCTGCTGTTGTCGTTTGTCCAGTCCAAATCTTCCTTAGAATACGGCTTTTCGGGTATTATTTCATGCAAATCCGCATTTAAAACAGACGCCAGTTTACTCGCTACCTTTTTTGTTACACCACTTGCGCTAAAAAATGTTACTAATACTTTACTCATTTGTTTTTCCTCCTTATTTTAATTTACTGTAAGTTTTATCATCCACAACCTCTAACCATTCATTTGAACCGTTTTCGGCAGGTACTTCAATTGCCAAGTGAGAAAACCAGCTGTCAGGTGCTGCTCCGTGCCAATGTTTAACCCCGACAGGGACATTTACAACATCACCCGGACGCAACATTTCGGCTTCTTTTCCCCACTCTTGATAATATCCTTTGCCTGCAACACAAATAAGAATTTGTCCGCCGCATTTTGAAGCTTTGTGAATATGCCAATTATTACGACATCCCGGTTCAAAAGTCACGTTGGAAATAGAAATCTGTTCTTTTGAAATGGGTGCAAGATAACTTTTTCCCACAAAATATTTTGCAAATGCGTCGTTAGGTTCACCTATAGGAAATATCATACTTTTTAAATGAGCTGTTTTAGCGTCGTCTGTATTAGTTTGTTCATTCCAAATTTCCTTTGCCACACGAAATACTGCCCACGCTTTTGGCCAGCCTGCGTAAAATGCGGCATGAGTTATAACTTCCGTAATTTCTTCTTTGGTTATACCGTTTTTCTTTGCACTTATCAGATGATATCTAAAAGACTCATCCGTAAGTCCTTGCGACATAAGCGAAACAACCGTAACAAGAGAACGATCACGAAGAGAAAGCTTATCCTCTCGAGACCAAACTTCTCCAAAAAGTACGTCGTCATTTAGCTCCGCAAATTTAGGGGCAAAATCTCCTAGCTGATCTCTGCCTGCCGTTTGCTTGACAGTCATTTTACAATCTCCTCTTTGTCTTTGTATTTTTGTTTATTAGTATTATAAATCAATAGATTTAAAAAATCAATTAGTAAATTAAAAACAAAAATCACCAAAATGTTATTGGTGATTAGCTACTTAGTGTATTTACATGTATGAAAATCTTTAAGTAACAGTTTTCTTGATTTTTAACTGTAAATCCAATTCGTCGCTTCTTATAAAATAATAAAAAATATCTAAATTATTATATTTTTTTGCTATAATGATACCACAATATTTTAATTTCTTTTAGAGATTACAAATTTTTTGGGGTGAATAACTTGATAGAAGCTGATTTTCATGTACATACCGAATTTTCAAATGATTGTTCCGTAAAAGCAGAAAAACAAATAGAAAGCGCAATAAAACTCGGATTAAAATATATATGCATTACCGATCACTGTGATATGCATTTATATAATGAAGAAAAATATGTTTTGGATATAAATAGTTATCTAAATAAAATTAATATCTTGAAAGAAAAATATAAAAAGCAAATAAATGTTTTTTGCGGTATTGAAATTGGGCTACTTCCAAATTTAAAAGAAGACATACATAAAAGCGTTAATAGCAGCGATTATGATTTTATAATAGGTTCTTCACACGCAGTAAATGGCTTGGATATCGGTTATAATGCCAAAAAATATTTTAATGAAAAAAGTGAAAAAGAGGCTTACTTTGAATATTTTGAATCAATACTTAAAAATGTAAATGTTTTTAATAATTATGATGTTTACGGACATTTAGATTATATTGTAAGATATGGACCAAATAAAGATAAGAATTTTGATTTTAATGATTACAAAGATATATTTGTAGAAATTTTGAAAAATATTATAAAAAATAACAAAGGCATAGAAATAAACACCTCTGCACTTCGCAATAATTTAAAATATCCTCATCCGCATAAAGACATTTTAAAAATGTATAAAGAATTAGGCGGCGAAATAGTTACTGTCGGTAGCGACGCACATTTGCCCGAACATGTAGGATATGGATTTCGAAATATACCCGAACTATTGAAAAGTGTCGGGTTTAGACAGTATACTGTATTTGAAAATCACATACCTAGATTTCTTAGTTTGTAAATGAGAATTCTAACAGTAAAAATTTAAAATATAAATTCAAAAAATATGTAAATTTATAAGTTTTGTCAAAAAGATAAATACAACATTTGGATAACAGTTTTATAATTAAAATCAAACCCATTATTTACATTTTCAATATTTTGTGATATAATTCAGTTATAATTTTTATTTTAGAAAATTAAATTTATCTGTTTTAAAAGAGGAATATTATGGGTAATAAAAAAATTGTAGGTACAGCTTTATCTTGTCTTATGTTGTTGAATTCTGCTTTTAACGTTACATATGCGGCTAATACTGAAATAAAAAACGTAAATCATAGTTCTCAGGAAACAAAGAATAAAATTTTAAAATATGGAACATTTGTAGTTGGATGTTTAACGGCGATTGGTGGACTTATTTGCGCTGATTATAATTATTTTTCGGACATAAAATATCCTTTAATTTTTGATTTTAATTCAAAGAGTGGTGCTCGGGGTTCCGACGCTGAACAAATGATTTCTAAATACCAAAAATCAGGGAAAGAATTTGTTGTAATAACTCAAATTGAAGAATCCGAATATGTGATACAATACT
>CABUYS010000125.1 GCA_902495835.1 uncultured Oscillospiraceae bacterium
ATATAATTTTTTAAATAATATGTTGACATTTTAGAACGTTAGTGATAACGCGTTTTTGTGATTATTTCACAATAATATGTTAGGAGTGTGATTTTATTATGCCAAATGATGATGAGATTAGGGAACAGCAGGAACCAAGCGCTATGGAAGAAGTAGTAGACGAGGTAAATAAGGAATCAACAGGGGGATTTTGGCAAAAAGCAGTTGGAATAATGCGTGATACGGCAACGCAAGCAACCGCGGCTGTGAGCAGTGTGTATAAGAAAACGACTGCAGCTATGGATAGTTCGTATGAAGAAGACGGGAATAGTTATATGACCCGAACATTAGAGTATAGGGCCGAGAAGCTTGATGAGTTGAAAAAAATGAAAGAATCGGATACAGAAGCTTTTAAGTTTTATAAAAAAATTAAAGAGGAATTTAGTGAAAGAAAAGCTTTTTTTGGGAATAGTAAATACACTGTATGGTTCGATTTGGCCCAAGAATTGATAAAAAAAGATTCTAGTCGGTTAACCTCCGCATTTATAACTGTAGTAAATAAAATTAACTCGAAAGCAGGTAAGTTGAAGAAAAGATTGGCAGTTGTAAAAAAACAAATTAAAAAGGTTGCGGAATCAAGAGAAAGTTATGAGGAAAAACAAAGAATAGTAGATGAATATTTGCATCAGGCTGAAAGTCTTATCAATGCTTTTCTGGCGGATGCGGTAGAAAAAATGAGCGGATATATTCTTCATCTTGGAAAATATAGACAAAATTTAAAAGATAAAGTGTTAAAAGTCGAACCTTTAAGTTCTTTTAAGATTGTGAAAATTTACTTTTGTTTAAAGACAGCTGGTTGTGATAGGGTAGTATTGATTAAAACCGGAAGGGATGTAGATGCTAAATATAAAGGACGTGGAGTTTTTGAAAAGTGGCTTAGTAAGGAGTATGCGGAGTTGGTAGAAGATGCAACAGATTTACTTGAGCGTAATCGATCAAGATCCGTTGGAGCTGCAGCAGCCGCAGCAGCTGGAGATGTTGAATAGCACCAATAATTGGACGATGGAACCCCTGGGCTGCAGGAAAGGAACTAGCGGTCAATGCTACTAAACCGCACCCTCAAAATGATTCGGACGAAGACGAATAAGACGAATAAAATTGTTGTTAATGCATTTTAATATTTAACTTATTTTTAATAAAAACTCGCAGATATTGTATTTTCTGCGGGTTTTTTGTTAAATGGAGTAGTGTTTAAAATATTAAATAAAAAATAGATTTTCTATAATTAATATTTTAAAATATAAATATAAAAGTTTTGATAAATTGTTTTTTTAATTAATTTAAATTTGTTATAAATATATATTATAATTCTTAAGTAATTCAAATAAATCAAAAATATTACAAACAATTTTTAATATTTATTAAATACAGCTCTTTTAAGTGCTATAATATATATAAAAAAACCATTAAAACAAACGAGAAAAACTGCGTTTCGTGTAGTTATATAGCATGTTATAAACCTTAACATATAACAATATTTGGTTAATGTGTAGTATAAATATGAAATATATTGGTTAAAGGGAGAAGGTTATGTCGAATAAACTTTTAATTAATATAAAGCATCCCAAAGGTGAAGACGGATATAAGACCTTTTCAGTGCGGTTAAAGAACGACGTTGTCGAACAGTTGGATAAAATTTCTTTTAACACGGGCAGAAGCAGGAACGAACTGATAGGTATAATGCTGGACTTCGCCTTGGATAACTGCAAAATAGAAGAAAGTGAGCGTTCACGTCGGTCGTGATGCTATGGAATTTTGTTCTATTTTTTAAATAATTACAGCAGATACAAATCCAAAATTTGCACCTGCTGTGATTTCTTTTTGCTATTTTTTAAACCTTATCTTTTTTTATTCCGAATATTTTTCTTAAAATGAATCCTAAAACACCGGGACTTTTTATTACAACAACTTTCATCGGTTAAACCCCCTATATATCAGAATCAACATTTTATCAAAGCTATCGATAAAACCACAAGGATAATCGATATGATAATAATAATCAGAGATTCAGGAAATAGAAATGAAAGCGTAAGCCCCAGTCCGAAAGCAAGAGCCAAAATGCCTTGCTGTTTGTAGCCGCACATAAACTTCACCGCCATTATTCCGAAAATAAATATGCGAATATAAGCATGACTGGAAACTTAACATTTTAAAATTCTCTTTTTTTATATTATACTCATAAAACCAAAAAGTGTTATTTAAAGGACACTTTCAAAGAATTAAATCTTCAAATTAATGTCAGACAATGTAACGGCCGTAGCAACCTTGAGAGCTGAAGCGATTTTTCTTTTTTCGCTTTTGTTTATAGGTTCGCCGTTAAACATAAGTCCTTCTTGATTTTCAAGGTTATTTATAAAATCAGAGATAATGCTATATATTTCGGATTTTTCAGGATTTACTCGATTTTCTTCGTCCAGGTTCAACACATAATCGCCGCTGGCATCGAGTGTGCGGCAAATTTTGGCTAGTGTGGAATTGTCGGGCTCTCTGCGTCCTTGTTCATACATTCCTATTGTAGACGCAGAAACTCCAAGTTTATCTGCTAGCTGCGCTTGGGTAAGACCTGCTTTTAATCTTAGACATTTCAACTTGTCTCCTAAGATGTTTTTAATATGTAATCACTCCCTGAAAGCATTATTTATAAAGTATTAGGGCAGAAGCAAGTGATTTTATTATACAGTTACTAAAAAATCATCTTTCAAACTCCAAATAAATATTTATAGAATATTATATAA
>CABUYS010000126.1 GCA_902495835.1 uncultured Oscillospiraceae bacterium
ATTTACCATTTCTCTCACATTGTCCCACACCAAACCAGATTTCATAAAAAAACGATAATAATTTTGAGAAAAACCAGATGATACAACTGTTTTGGCATTCATAAAATCCCATTCCGGTGCTAAGGTAGTTGTAAAATTAAATCTCACTTCATTCCCAGCGCCATCCGTTGAACCGAGAGTTTTTCCCAGCGTATAAACATCAGGAGGGAGATCGTCATTCAAATATTGACGGACATCATAATAATATTTTTTAGACAATGGCCTTCCATTTAGGGCTGCCCAAGTACAACAATAAGAAGCCTGCTTACAATCGTCCTGAGATAAAATAAATAACCAGGATTTATTATATTTCAATGGAGGTATCTCAACTTTTACTTGTTCCATATTTATACCTGCCTTGGTTTGTATAACCATTTCAACTGTTACACCCTGGTTCTCACTTGAAAAGGGATATATATATAAAGGTTCTTCTATTACATCTTTCTTCTCCTGATATAAATTCCTATGTTTTAAACACGAACTAAACAAGAAAACAACAACAATAAGCACAAGTATCTGAAACTTTTTCATATAAAAACATTTTATCTTCCTATTAAATGGGAGGTTTATTTTTGAATCAAATCAACGTTACTAAATTTAAGCTAACGGATTCGGCTAAACAGGTAAATGCCTAAGCATAAAATGTTAAAAGAAATTTGAGAATTATTATTATTTTTCTTTCCTTTGTAAAAAATAACTAAAATAATCCTCCCTTTAAAAAGTTAGATGTTTTCTTTTTAAGGTTGAAAATACTTATTCCCTCTGCATATAAATATTCTTAAATAGTTATATTTGCACAATAGCCAGATTTAACTTTCATGAAAATAAAAATAGCATATTGTATTCCCGGCTTATACTACCCGAGTGGAATGGAAAGAGTATTGAGTCTTAAAGCCAATTACTTAGCTTCTCAAAAAGACAAATACGAAATCTATATTATCCTTACAGAAGGAAAGGATAAAACACCCTATTATCCTTTATTACCCGAAATTCAACTCATTCATCTGGATATTAATTTCGATGATTTATATACTGTCTCTCCAATAAAAAAAATTAGCGGCTATTTTCAAAAACAAAAACTGTTCCGAAAACGGCTCACAGAATGCTTACATCAGATCCGGCCTGATATTACAGTATCATTGCTTCGCCGGGATATCAATTTTATCAATAAAATAAAAGATGGAAGTATTAAACTTGGTGAAATCCATTTTAGCCGGGCAAATTATCGGGATTTTAAAAATAATCGCCTTCCTAGTTTTTTACAAAAAATTGTTGCAAAATATTGGACAAAACAATTGATTCGAGAACTCAAAAAACTCAAACGTTTTATTGTGCTCAGCCAGGAAGACAAAGTGAAATGGAAAGAATTAAACAATGTCTCTGTCATCTATAATCCCCTTTCTTTTTTTCCGGAAACTACTTCTAGGTGTGAGAATAAAAAAGTAATTGCTGTAGGAAGATATATGCCGCAAAAAGGATTTGATTTGCTGATTGATTGTTGGAAAATCGTATCTGAAAAACATCCCGACTGGATACTCTCCATCTACGGGGATGGGATGCGCCAGGAATTACAGGAACAAATCAATCGGTTGGGTTTACAACATCAGTGTAGACTCGAACATTCCGTTTCCAATATTACTGAAAAATATCTGGAAAGTTCTATTTTCGTCTTAAGTTCACGTTACGAAGGATTTGGGATGGTGATTATCGAGGCGATGGCTTGTGGATTACCTACCGTGTCTTTTGCCTGCCCCTGCGGACCAAAAGATATTATCAAAGACGGTAAAGATGGATTTTTAGTTGAAAATAGCGATATTGAGCAAATGGCTGAAAAAATCTGCCACCTCATCGAACACGAAGACGAACGTAAATGTATGGGCAAGAATGCCCGCTTAAATGTCGAACGCTTTAAAATCGAAAATATTGGCCCACAATGGGAAAAATTATTCGAAGAAGTTTTAAAATAAAAAATGTCTGTAAAGACTAAATGTTAGGTGGATGATAAATTTAAAAAAATAACTCAACGATGACTTGGTATAAAAAATATCTTGCTGTATATGAAAAACCTTTCAATGAAGCTCCACAAGCTGTTATTGAAGTAATAAAAGAAAATATCCGACATTTACAAAGCGACCATCCCCTAGTATCCGTTGTTGTTATTGCTTACAATGAAGAGAAACATTTATTGGCGAACTTATGGTCTCTCAGTGACACTCAATGTAAATATCCACTGGAAATTATCGGCGTAGATAATGAATCTGCCGACCGGACGGCTGAAATCTTTCAGGCTTGTGGCGTTCCTTACTATACCGAACATCAGCATAGTTGCGGGTATGCCCGCCGTTGCGGACTGGCTCATGCGAAAGGGAAATATTATATCTGCATAGACTCCGACACCATGTACCCTCCCAAATATATAGAAACACTCGTTCGAAAATTAGAACAACCCGATATGGTGGCTGTTTCTTCCCTTTGGAGTTATATCCCAGATAAACAACATCCCTGGCTGGGAGTGAAACTCTATGAATTTTTCCGCGATTCTTATTTATTTCTCCAATCTTTTAAACGCCCGGAACTCAGCGTACGTGGTTTGGTATTTGCTTATAATATAGCCTACGGCAGGAAAGTAGGTTATCGGGTGGATATCGTTCGGGGAGAAGACGGATCCATGGCCTTGGGATTAAAAAAATATGGAAAAATCGGATTTATACGGAAACGGAAAGCAAGAGCCG
>CABUYS010000127.1 GCA_902495835.1 uncultured Oscillospiraceae bacterium
AAATTTAAAATATAAATTTGGGAACAGACATTGGGATTGAACACTGCGAATACAAAAATATATTAGATATCAGGAAAAAGAAGACTCTATTATGGACAAACTTAAAACTAAAGAATATGTAAACCCTTTTAAGGGTGGCAAGTAACCAATCTCTTCGGTTTGAACACAGTGAAAGCCAGCCGTCTCAAAACGGCTGGCACTCTTATGCCCTTATAGGGCTTTTCATACTACGTTTATTAGGCTTTATTGACAGAATTATACTCTGATATAATTTTATGATACTTAAGCATAAACTGATTAAAATTTAATCCATTACTTTCATAAAAATCTCTTATCAAATTACGGGCGGCTTTTAGATTAGAGAGCGGACCTGATTTTTTTAAACTTAACAACCCTCTTAAACAACCACAAAATTTCTTCAATAACAGATTTCCGATTACCATAGGATTTTTAGATACAAACCATGATATTTCTTCAAATAAATTTCCATCATTTAAACAAACACCCATTATAATGTCAGAATCAAGTTTTTCCCCTCTATCCAAATGATCAGCCGTATCATCGCTACGAATAGATATTCCCATCTCTCTCCAATTATTATGATGTGCAGTATATAGAGTCAAATATTTTCTATTCGTTATAATAATAATCTATAGCTTTACTTAATCCTCCGCATATTGCACACAAGGATGATACAATAAAAACAACAGTACTTGAACTGAATAACAAATTTGCCAAAAAGGCTCCGAGAATACCCCATCCACCGGCTCTTAATACAATTCTAAAAGGATGATTTACAACATTAGTCCATCTCTGAGAAGAAGATTTAGAATTTTTTTCGGATTCTAATTTTTTTATTTGTTTTTTACATATTTTTTCAATTTCTTTTTTTGAAAATTCAACATCTTGTTCTTCAACGTGTACTACAACTACGTCCGAGGTATCATTTTCTTGGACGTTTCCGTAAGATTTTGCACCAACGCAGTTAAAACTGCAAAAAAACAAAAATAACATACAAAGTGAAGCTGACAACACTTTTTTAAACATTACTTAAAACTCCCTTTCAATATTATGACTATATTATAACATAATAATAAGAATTTATCAATAGTTATAAAAATTATATTCGCTTGTTTTGTTGTAAGTTAAAAAAATATCTGAACTTTTAAATTTAAAACAATGCGTAAAATAATTTTTTAAAATTTTTTTGATGTTATAACATAATTACAAAAATTTACCAAAAGAATATAAAAATCAGTTTAGAAGAATGACATTTAATCCCTTTGTGATAAGTTTTTAAAGATACAGCGGCATCGAGTTTAAAGCAATTCAAATAACATCTTTGAAGCAATGCTTAAAATTCATATTAGTGCTATAACCATATAGTAAAATAATAACCAAAATTTATTAATAGCTATAAAAATTAATTTATAAAAAATTCGATTGTTTTGCTGTTAAGCTTTTAAAAATACCCGAGTTTTCAAATTTAAAAAGATATATACAGCGATTTTTTAATATAATAACCATATTATAACGCAGTAATAAAAAATTATCAACAGCTAAAAATCAGTTTAGAAAAATGACATTTGATTGCTCTGTGGTAAATTTTTAAGAATACCTGCGTCTTCAAGTGTTTCGATTACGGCTTTGGTAACTTTGGAGCGTATCTGAACGTCGTCGATAGAAAGATATTCTCCGTCTTGCGAGGCTCTTTGGAGACTTTGAGCTGCTGACACTCCGACTCCTGCGAGTGAAGCAAACGGAAGTCTTATTTTTCCGTCTTCTACGACGTATTTGTAAGAATCTGATTTGTACAAATCAACGGGAAGCACTTCAATTCCTCGGGCGAGCATTTCGTTTATTATCTGAAATGTTGCATAAGCTGCATTTTCTTTTGCACTTGCTTCTCTTCCTTTTGCAGCTATTTCGGCCATTTTTTTTCTTACGGCGTCTCTGCCTTTCATTACCGTAAGGCCGTCAAAGTCTTCTCCTCGAACCGTAAAATATGCGGCATAATATTCTGTCGGATAATAAACCTTGTACCAACCGAGTCTTAAAGTTGAAATCATATAAGCCGCTGCGTGAGCTTTCGGGAACATATATTTTATTTTCATGCACGATTTTATATACCATTCAGGAACTCCGTGCGAACGCATCTCATCCAAATGTTCGGCGGTTAAAAGTTTTGTTGCTTTACCTTTTCTTACGATTTCCATAATTTTAAATGCTGTTTTGGGTTCCATTCCCTTGTGCATGAGGTAAACCATAATGTTGTCACGCGTACCGATAACTTCGGAAATCGTGCAAATACCTCTTTGTATCAGTTCATGAGCATTTCCGTGCCAAACGTCCGTACCGTGGGAAAGGCCCGAAACTTGAAGTAAATCCGCAAAAGTTTTCGGTTTACATTCTATAAGCATTTGACGCACAAACGATGTGCCTACTTCAGGCATTGAAAACGTTCCAGTTTGGGAATCTATATCTTGAGGAGTTACTCCTAAAGCTTTGGTTGACGTAAAGAGCGACATAACTTTAGGGTCGCTCATAGAAACGTCCGTGACTTTAACTCCCGTGTAGTCTTCTAAATATTTGTATATTGACGGAACATCGTGTCCGAGCTCGTCAAGTTTACAAATAGTATCGTGTATTGCATGGAAGTCGAAATGTGTTGTAATGTTGTCGGAATTTTGGTCGTTTGCGGGATGTTGAACAGGGCAAAAATCGTATATTTCTTTTCCTTGAGGCACAACGA
>CABUYS010000128.1 GCA_902495835.1 uncultured Oscillospiraceae bacterium
AATCTTGGTGAAAGCGTAAAGTCATATCCTTCTCTTCTGTATACTGCGTATGCTTTCTCAATTAATTTTGGCCATAAAGCTCCGCCTTTAATACCTGACCGATCTATAATTTTCTTCTTGTTCACGATTATTTTTAACGAGTCTTTTGTAAAAGAGCCTCCTTGTCCTACTTTATAGTAAAAAAATCTTATCTCAATGTAATCTTTCTTTTCTATTTCATTAAGACCTTGAGTAAAACAATCTGTAATGGCTTTAGGATTGGTTTTTGCTAAAGATATTAACGGAGCCATTAGATAACAATCACCTATTTTTGCTTGTTTAACTTCGAATGGTAAAGGTCTACCGGCGGGAAATATTTTTGCATATTCTGGTGCAGATTCTATTTCGTCACCATCCTTAAATCCTTTACCACTTCTATCATAAAAATGACTTTCATCCGAAACTGTTATACATTTTCTGGTTGAATTTATTAACATTTTTTTACCGCACAACTCTTTCTCCATCGAATAAATTATATCTTTTATAAGTAAAATTGTTTGTCCATTGAAAAAGTTACATAAAAATTCATTGTTAACACGACGAGACCAATAATCTATGCATTTTTCGTGGTCACAACAAAAAGCATTTCTTATCCGTTTAAAAATCACAATTAAATCTTTTAATTCTTTTGGTTTCTCTGATTTTGAAAATCTACGCCCAAAATTCACAAAAATATCTAAAAATAATTCAATATTTTTTGAATATATACCACTGCTTTTAATATCTTTCCACTGTTCGCCTTTTTTAGCTACGTAAATAAAAAAACCTTCATCTATTCCTGCAATCGTATCTACAAACTTCTTTATGCACTCATACATGCCTTCAGGTAAGTCTTCACTTCTATTTTTGTACATATATTCTAAATATTTATCAAATTTGTCTGCAAATAGGCATAAGTGTTCCTTTAAAGTTTTAATTTTTTTTGATATTTTGGACCAATTAGTAAAATATTCTCTTTTAGATACCTTTTTTGATACATTAGCTTCCATAAATTTATGATATTCACGATATTTTTTCTGAATTTCTTCCTTAAGACCCATAGTAATCCCTCCTTAAAAAAATATAGATATATTGTATACAAATATTAAAACGCTGTCGATTTTTTTAAGCTAATAAAATGAATTTCGAGCGTAAAAATTTATTATATGCTTTTTATCCATTTGTCTATTTCCGAAATCGGAGTTTTTAATTTGTGTTCGGCATGGTTTTCAGTAAAAACAATATTCATTTCATCTTCCACAATTGAATCAGGGCACAATTCTTTTATTTCTTTAAAACTTTTACCTATCCATCCTGCGTCTGTCATGAAGGGAACAACTTTTTTACCTTCTAAAGAATTTTGCTTCAAAAATGTCCGCACGACGGGAGTGATTGTGTACCACCACACAGGGCTTCCGATTATAATCGTGTCATATTCGTTCAAGTCAACGCTGTAGGGCATTAATTCACAAATTCTTTGACCATTTTCATTGTTCTGATACTCGTCAACCACTTCTTGGTAATTTTCCGAATATTTTTCTTTTGGAAACAGTTCCAGCACATCGCAATTTAATTTTTTTAAAATATAATTAGCTATAATTTTCGTATTTCCCGTATAAGAGAAATACACCAATAATTTATTACTCATTTTAATTTACCTCCGAAAACAGGAAAATTACTATGCTTTCCATAGTCTTTTATGTGTTCTATATTTTTAAGAGTTTCCATATCTTCATCTGATATTATAAAATCCAGTTCTGAGTTTGATTTCATGTGATTTGGATTAGAAGTCTTGGGCAAGACAACCATTCCGAGCTGTAAGTCATATTTAATGCACAGCTGAGCAATGCTTACGTTATATTTATCAGCCATTTCTTTTATTTTTGCATTTTTCAAAGCTTCTCCGTGAGCGATGGGGGAGTATGCTTCCACTAAAATATCTTTGCTTTTGCAATATTCGATTAATTTTATAGGAGTGTTTGATATATGAGCAAGTATTTGATTCACTGCCGGACAAATTTTGCAATCAGATAAAATATTGTCAATATCCTCTTCCAAGAAATTTGAAACTCCGATTGTTCGTACTTTTCCGTCCTTAACAGCGTCTTCCATAGCCTTCCAAACCTGTTTGTTTTCGTAAAAATACCTATTTTCAGATTGATTAACCTCTATCCACGGTTGAGGGCTGTGAATAATCATCATATCTATATAGTCAAGTTCCATTTTGCTTAACGTTTCATCAATAGAATCAACTGCTGATTCATATGTTTTGTTTTCCGCGGCCACTTTACTTGTTATAAAAATTTCATCGCGAGAAACTCCGCAAGTACGCAGTCCTTCGCCTACACCGCGTTCATTTTTGTATGCTTGCGCTGTATCAATATGGCGATAACCGATTTTAACTGCTTCTCGAACGGCTTCTGCAACGATATTATCATCTATGAGCCAAGTGCCCAGTGCCAACTTAGGAATTTCCAAACCATTATTCATTTTGTACATTTCATTTAAAATCATTTTTATTCCTCCAATTGCTTTTAAATTTATTTTTTCGTTTTATTGTTGACAATAAAATTTGACAATAGTCGAAAAGACTATCATCAAATTCTTTCTTTTATTTCAAACTGTTAACCCAACTTTTGAGTTCTGATTCGGATACACTTTCAGGA
>CABUYS010000129.1 GCA_902495835.1 uncultured Oscillospiraceae bacterium
AAATTATTCAAAGCAGAAATATTAATGATTTTCAAGGTGACGATAAAACTGTTTTTGAAAAACTTGAAGTGACAAAATCAAAAGCAGAAAATGACCAAGAAAAATTCGAAGTTTCGTGGGAATGGATATTTTCTTAAATCTAAGACACTTGGAAATGTCAAAGGGCAGCAAGAGGAGTAAATAAAATGTCAAAATTTTTCAAATGGATATTAATATCAATTTGGGTTTTAATATCGTTACCAATTCTTTTGGTTGGCTTTATTTTAGTCGGCATGGGAATTGCAGCCATACGCGAAGAACTTAAAGAAAAGAATCAGCCGAGCCAGAGTATTACTGAAAAGGTATATTCTGATGGTCGTCACACAATTGTTTCATTTGGCAACAAGAGATTTTCAATTGAAAAAGGTGTTTGGGATGGAGAAACCACAAAATGTTTGATTGACAGAAAAAAATCCGGGCCAGAAGCAACCATAGATTATATAGAAAAATATAAAGAAGTTTTATCTTGCGTGTACACCATAGGAGAAAAAGGATACACTAAATTAAATTACGAAACAGGTAAAGTTATTCAAAGCAAAAATATTGACGATTTTTCTGAAGAGGACAAAAAAATTTTCAAATTGGAGAAGTAAAATTAAAAGCAAATGTTTTTAAATTAAGAGGTGATAACACAGATTTTTGTTTGTGAGTACCTAAGAAATATCATTATTGAGTTTTTTTAAAAAATACATACACATATTAATCTGATTTTTTTGTTTGTCCTCAACCGTAATATTCCGTTGCATACGACATACTTTTAGCTAAACGAGGAGATTTTGATAATACAAAGGAAGCTAAAAAACTGCTCAGTAGTCTTGAGTTGCCCGACAATGAAATATATGGTAAAATTAAGATATGGGTTTATAAACTTGAAAACTGGATTCTAGATAATATAAATTCTTCTTTGAATGAAAATGAAACATCTAAAAGTATTAACAAGAACTTTTTTAGTGATGTTTTTGACAATATCAAAGAGCTTTTTGATAAAGTAAAAACTAAAATCAATACTTTTATTTCATATATCAAATCCAATATATACACTAAAATCGATCAAGTCAAACTTAAAGAACAGGGCATAAGAGAATATGAAATTGTTCAATCAGGAAACTCAAACTGCTGTGAACATTGTCAAGAAATGGCAGGAAAAATATACAATGTGGATAAACTTAAAATTGGAGAAAACGCTCCCCCATTTCATCTAAACTGCAACTGTAAAATTGAAGGTAAAAAAACTTATGCTGATATTACCGAACCAATGGTGCTAGATGAAAACTTAGAAAGCTATGATAGAGATGCAGCAATAAATTATGCTATATACTGGCATAATAAATTTAATCCTAATTATCCAAATTTCTCTTCCAGCGGAGACTGTGCCAATTTTGTATCTCAATGCTTAAAAGCCGGTGGATTTCAAATGAATGAATATTGGCATTGCTACCCTAGAAATGTTGAAGAGGTAAATCCTATTTATGCTTTGATTATTAACTCCATTAAATGGAGCTACACACCTGCTTGGTCAGCCGCCAAAGAACAGTATGAATATCTAAAAAATTCAAATATTGTTACGGGCGAAACGATTATAAGCAACCCCGAAGATATCGCAGCTGCAATAAATGACCCTGAAAATCCCGTAAAGGTTGGAGATGTTATGTATCTTAAATGGGAGAAGAACTATCCTCACCATGCTACTATCATCAGCAAAATCGAAAATGATATGATTTGTTATGCTGCTCATACCAAACCTAGAAAAGAAGAAAAATTATCTGCTTTTTTTAAAAAGAAAAATAGAACAGCGTATATTTTAAAAATAAAATAGGAGGTTTTATGAAAAAATTTCTATCAATATTTAATATTCTGTCGTTTTTATTTATTTCATACATTATATTTGTTGAAGAATTTATTACAGAAAACGATATATTCCCCAGTTTTCTATATAAAAGAGCTGAGAAGCTAGGAAGTGTCTTTGAATACTATACTAACCCTCTTTTGGACATAATTCTTACATATATTTCTGTAGTAATTTTAAGTGTTTTGATTTTTATAATCCTGTTATTTCTTCGGAAAGTTAAACGTTCTTTTTATATTTTGTCTACCACTTACAACTTAGTTATTGCTATCCCGATTTTTAATATGTATAATAATTTGTTTTGCATTTTGGATTTCAACTTAAATTACATTATATCGCCTTGGATGCTTTATATGTTCTTGTCTTCTTTTTCTGCAATATTACTTGCAATGTATTTAATATTTAAAAAGACAAAACACTTATTTAAAGAAACTACACTACGCAAAGCTAAAAAAATTTCTCTAATTTCTGTAAGTTCATTTCTTGCGTTTTATCTTCTAAACTGTGTTTATTTAAGCTTCAAAATAAAAAACATAGCAAATGAAAGTTATGAAACTTACGGAAAAGTTAATAAATTCCCTGATGATATTTCAGATTTAAATTTTTTAAGAATGCGGATTAGGAGTGATTACTACAAGGACAAGGGTAAGATAACTTATGAGGAAAAATGGTTTTCATTCCCTATAAGTTTAATAATTTTAAATAAAGCGAGAGCTTGGTATTGGTATGAATATAAAAGTGATAAAGGTAGCACAAGGACTGATTTCCACTTCCCTGTAGTAG
>CABUYS010000130.1 GCA_902495835.1 uncultured Oscillospiraceae bacterium
CCCGGATAATTAAAAGTATACTTCATTTAAAACAAACACACAGAGACACTATGTACATTCGAATTAAACAATTTAAAACTTTCGCCCGGTTTAAAATCGGACATACTCCACGGAAAAACCGACATTTCTGTCGCAACCTCCCGCTTCAACGCATATCATTTGCAGTCGTACTGAAAAATAATAACATATATTCCGGGAAAAATCAAGTTTTTTTTGATTTTTATTATTTTATTTACGAAAATAAAAATCACCATAATATTTATGGAAATTTTTTAGTCAATCAAAGTTTTATTTCTTCAAAATTATATCCATGTTTTTGTGCATATTTTTCGGCTGTAGAGTTCAAATATCCGCAAATTTTAACATTTTTGTTGTGAAAAAAAATTCTCTTGCCAATCTCCGTCTGAGAATTCAAAAAAGTAACTTTAACTAAATTCGGGCAATCTATAAACACAAGACTTCCCAAAGACTTAACACTTTCCGATACGGTAAATTCTTTCAACGATTCACAGTCCTGAAAGCATGCAGACCTTATCTTTTTAACATTTTTCCCGAAACTGACTTTTAAAAGATTTTTACAGTTACAAAACGCAGCTTCATCAACATATACAAGATTATCCGAAGAATTTATTTCGCTTATTTTATCGCACTTAAAAAACGCATAAGAGTCAATCGTACTCGTGTTTTCATGCAAATCCACAATTCCTTCGCGTCCGCAAGGGCAAAAAATAAGCTTTTTAAAATCTTTTGTATAAAGTATCCCGTCGCAAACGGAATAATCGGTATTGTCTTCGTTTACGGAAATATATGAGAGAGAATTGCAGTCCCAAAGTGCAAATTCTCCCCAAGATTTTAAATTTTTACCTATATAGAAAATTTCTATATTTTGGCAACTTCCAAAAGCCAGCCTGCCTACGTTTTCAATGCTCTCGGGCAAAATAATTTCATGAAGTCCGGAACACCCGTAGAAAGCATATTCGTCCACGGACTTCATTCCTTCCGAAAACGCCACAGCTTTAATCTCGGTGTGTTCCATAAAAACGCCGTAAGAAATATTTAAAACATTTTCGGGTATGGTTACTACTTCTGCATACCCGTTATATTGCGTCAAACAGTTATTTCCATCTATAACGAAATCTTCGGGAAGTGATTCTTCAACTAAAGTTTTATGATTTTCATTTTCTGCCGCCGTTACCGAAGCGTAAGAAGCACAACTTAAAAAGCTGCCGAAAATTACGCCCAAAGCGACAAAAAATTGAAATAACTTTTTAAATTTAGCCATCTTACAAATCCCCCCATAAAAATAATCGTTATAACTCTATATTTAAATATAACATATAATCACAATAAATCAACTGCAATAAATAATTATGAATATTTAAATGTTTTTTATTACTTAATCTTAAAACCATCTTTTAAATTTACGCTTCTGTTGAAAATAAGATTATTTTTTGTACTATCTTTATCCATACAAAAGTATCCGATACGCATAAATTGGTAAGATTCTCCAACCGAGGCATTTTCGAGGCATTTTTCGACTTTGCAATTTTTTATGACTTTTAATGAATTTTCATTGAAAACATCTATAAAATTTTCCTCAGCTTCAGGCTCTGAAGTCGTGAATAAATTGTCATACAAGTTAACCGTAGCGTCTACAGCCGTATTTGCATCTACCCACTGAATAGTTCCTTTTACTTTTCGTCCGTCGGACGTGTTTCCTCCTCTTGACTCGGGGTCGTATTCGCAGTAAATTTCGGCAATGCTTCCGTCTTCGTTTTTCTTAAATCCTGTGCATTTGACAACATATGCCGATTTGAGTCTGACTTCGTTTTCGGGGAAAAGTCTGAAATATTTCTTTATAGGCTCTTCCATAAAGTCGGAAGCGTCAATGTAAAGTTCGCGGGAAAAACTTATTCTTCTCTTTCCCATACTCTCGTCGTTGGGATTGTTTTCTATTTCAAATTCTTCGCTTTTACCCTCGGGATAATTCGTAATAATTAATTTTACAGGTTCCAAAACGGCCATAACACGCTGAGCTTTAGCATTTAAATCATCACGCAGACAGTGTTCCAAAAAAGAATACTCAACCTTACTTATTACCTTCGAAACACCTATTTT
Organism: uncultured Oscillospiraceae bacterium; assembly: GCA_902495835.1. Classification (GTDB taxonomy): domain Bacteria; phylum Bacillota; class Clostridia; order Oscillospirales; family Acutalibacteraceae; genus UMGS1491. The sequence goes on from CABUYS010000130.1 coordinate 2,119, forward strand.
TTCGCAAAAATTTCGAATGGACGCAGGAGTATAACCACGTCTTCTTAGTCCCGAAATAGTAGGAAGTCTGGGGTCGTCCCAACCGTTTACAAAGCCTTCGTCGACAAGTTTTCTAAGCTTTCTTTTACTCATAACGGTGTTATTAATGTTAAGTCTTGCGAATTCTATCTGACGAGGTCTGTTTTTGAGTATGCTGTTGTTTATAACCCAGTCGTAAAGAGGTCTGTGATCTTCGAATTCCAGAGAGCAAAGTGAATGAGTTATTCCCTCAACAGCGTCTTCTATCGGATGAGCATAATCATACATCGGGTAAATACACCATTTATTTCCCGTACGGTGGTGTGCAGTATGATTTATCCTGTAAATAACGGGGTCACGCATGTTAAAGTTTCCCGAAGTCAAATCGATTTTAGCTCTTAAAGTCATTTTTCCATCGGGGAATTCTCCGTTTTTCATTCTCATGAAAAGATCCATGCTTTCCTCGGGAGATCTGTCTCTGAATGGGCTTACGGCCGGAGTGGAAGCGTCTCCTCTGTTTTTCTTTA
>CABUYS010000131.1 GCA_902495835.1 uncultured Oscillospiraceae bacterium
GGCCGAACATCTTCTCAGTACAAGGGAAATTCAAATGGTTGGACGGAAATGTCATACACAACGGCGACAAACCAAAATACTGGTGGCGGTGGTTCACATAACAATTTACAACCATATATAACTTGTTATATGTGGAAGCGGACAGCTTGAAAATTGCATGAAAAACAGCAATAAATCAATAATTTTGGACATTTATTGAAAGGGGAAATTTTAAAATGAGTAAAAAAATATATTTAAGTCCGAGTTGTCAAATAAATAATGTTTATGCAAGTGGCAACACAAATGAGCAAGAACAATGCAATAGAATTGCAGAATTTGCGAAAACAGCTCTTGAAAGGTGTGGTTTTGAAGTTAAAAAAGCTTCGAAAGGACAAGCCATGATAAAGAGTATCAGCGAAAGCAACAACTGGAGTGCGGATTTGCATATTTCAATTCATACGAATGCGTTTAATGGGCAGACTTTGGGAGGAACGCTTGTCATGATTTACAGTAACGCTACTGAAAACAAAAAGGCAGGGAGTGCAATTTTGAATGCTGTTGCACCCATCTCTCCTGGTTCTGATTACAATTTGAGAGTAAATCCAAACCTTGCAGAATTAAATTCGACTAAAGCTATTGCCGTTTATGTTGAGTGTGAGTTTCACGATACAAAAGAAGGTGCAGATTGGATAATAAACAATGTTAAATCCCTTGGTGAAGCAATTTGTAAAGGCGTGTGCAATTATTATGGTGTTACATACAAAGAAAATTCAGACAAACTTTACAGAGTGCAAATTGGAGCATTTAAAGAAAAATCAAACGCCCAAAACTGCTTACAAAAAGCAAAAAACGCCGGATTTACCGACGCTTTTATAAAAGAGGAATAAATATGAATCAATATGTATCAAAAATGATTATGGTTGCGATACTAATTGAAGGAATCGTTACATATTTTAATGAGTTTTTTGTTTCGGGAAATATGCCGTGGCAGATGATTTGCAGTTTAGCATTAGGAATTATCACGTCCGTGTCTTATAAGCTCGATTTACCTAAACACCTTGGTCTTAAATCATCAATCCCCTATATTGGTAGTATTCTAACTGGGATTTTAATTTCTCGAGGAAGTAATTATCTTTTTGATATTTTAAAAGTTATCACTAATGAGAAATAAGGGCTTGCTAATTTAGCGAGCCTGATTTTTTATTTTTAAAAGAAATAGCTTTTAAAAATTCAATTAATTATTCTTGGGAATATTTTGAAATGAGATATTTAATATAGTCTTTTACTTCAAGTTTTGCCTTTGGTGGCATATCTTTGTAACATTCTAAGTCGGCAAACATTTTATTGTAATTTCTTTCATTTGATAATCCGAACAAATAGTCTGCACTAACATCAAAATATTTTATTATTTTTAAGAAACTTTCTTCATCTCTCAAGAATTGTTTATTGGATTCATAATTTCCTGCTTGTCTACCCGAAACACCCAGCAATTTTCCTAAATCTTCTTGTGTCATTCCTTTTTCTTCTCTTAGTTCTCTAAGTCTTTCACCAAAGCTCATATTATCACCAATTTAGCAATCATCTTCAAATAAAAATAAATCATTCGGTTCACATTCTAAAATTACGCACAAAGCCTCTATGTTTGCATACTGAATTGATTTGGTTTTATTATTAATCATTTTCATAAAATTTTGATAACTCATTCCCATTTGTTTATATAACCAATAATTGGTTTTCTCTTTTTCTTTCAGTATCTCAGAAACTCTTAATTTTATCATTATATATCACCAACCTAGTTTTCAGGTGGACAGTATTCAAGAATATCCTCAATGTTACATTTTAATACATAACAAATTCGAGCAAGTATGGATATATCTAATCTTTGAACTTTTTGATTACAATAATTATTTAGTTGAGTTCTTTGCATTTCAGCTTTATTCATGAGTTTGTTTTTACTTATGCCTTTTGTTTTAAGATATTCACTAATTTTAATGTTTATATTACCAAAATCTTCATCTTTCATAGTTACCACCTCTTTGAAATTTATAGACTTATTGAAAAAATTTCAGCTCCCGTTTTTGGGAGCTACTTACAATTACTTTAATTTAAATATTCTTGTTTTCTTCCTTTAAATTTTCAAGTGCTATTCTAACTGCTTCAACCACAAACGCAGTAAATGTACAATCCTTACCTCTTATTGCAATTTCTACCTCTTCAATAATATTGTTTGGAAATCTAATGCATTTATTAGTTGTAGGTGGTACAACTGGTATTTTAAACTTTTTCAAACATATCACCGCATAACATATGTATATACGAGATATATTATTACATGAGTTTTTGAAATTATGCATTGCAAACGCATTGCAGTTTGTGTATAATGAATTTTAGAACTGAAAATACTATATTACTCTTGTTCATCTTCAAAAAAGGTTTCATTCATTTCAGGAAAATCTAAAAATTCAGATACTGTCATATGAAAACCTGTGGCAATTTTATGAAGAGTTTTTAAAGTGGGATTTTTTGTTATACATTTAACAATACCATTAACCGTTGACTGCCTTAGGCCAGACAAAGACGATATCCCATTAATTGTCAATCCTCTTTTTTGACAAAGTTTCATTATTCTTTTTGAAATAGCTTCTACGTACGTCATAATTATCACCCCC
>CABUYS010000132.1 GCA_902495835.1 uncultured Oscillospiraceae bacterium
ATTTTAACGGGACACTAGTGTCCTAAAAAATATTTTATTCCCTTCTTCTTTCTCATTAACTTATTCAATATCAAATTCTTTCTTTAATAGTTTAAAGAATACATCGTTTCTATTCGATGCAAGTTCATAAATGTCTTCAAAGGAATATAATTCTATCCTAATATCCATTTTATTTCTCGGATTATCATCCTTAGAAAAATTGTCCTCAAAGTAATATGAATTTGCAAGGAATGGGATAGGTTTATATCCGCCACTAAAACTATTGGATGTCAACTCCTTGTCTATATCGGATTTCCTAGCAAGAATGATACCTGTATATTGTACTTGCTCCGTATTCACAGTCCAATTCAATGTTTTATGTGGATGCTTATAAAAATCGTGAGCGTATCTTTTAACCTGTGCTATCATTCCTTCTTTGGTATTTCCTGCATTATGTGCGTTTGTTGTTGATTTTAACTCAAGGATCAGAATTTGTTTTGTTTTTTCTGGGTCATCAGCCCAAATGTAAACATCTGACAAAGGCTGCCCTGACTTGGTGCTTTTAACTTTGAAATCGTTTGAGAATGTTGTGAACTTGTCATCAAGAATCCAAAGATTATGTAAATGATTGATATTTGAAGAATCACTTAAAGTTGTTCCTCTTTTAATAAAGAGTTCATGTACAGAACTTTCTAATTCTGATTTATCATTTCCGTCTTCATCAAATTTTTGAATTAACATATGCAAACGTTTCAATACACTTTCTCGATGTTTGACATATATATGCAAACTTGAGTTTAAAAGCTTATAACATTCTTCAGAATCACTAAAAAGTTTATCTTCTTCATTTTCGAACTCTCTATCTATTTGATTCCAGAACTTTTTCTCTATCCTACTCTTCTCGTCAATAGCAGATTGTACAATATCTTTCTCATTTACTATCTTTTTATCATCGATAATATTACTATCTTCAATAAATGTCTCAAGCGAGGGGTACTTCTTTTTGAAATTCTTTAAATTACGCTTTGTCTCCTTTTGGTTATTCTCAATAATAGAGCTAAATTCAATATCCAAGATCTCACTTATTTTCTTATTTATTTTTAATATATCATCAATTGGGATTTCTATTTTTTCGCCTTTTGTGTCGACATGTTCATCGAAATATTCCGATGTTAAATACAATAAATAACCGTCATTATTATCAATTGAGTAACTTAATTTTCCATTGGATAAATCCGCTTTCAAGTTCCTTGCAAAACAGGTTACCGGATTCTCTCCATGCATTTGTGTTCCTTTTTTTATCAACCATAGCATAAAAGATTTATTACCCTCTGCGAGATTGATTTCAAAAGGTTTTCTTTCTGTTTCAGATTCAATATTTCCTTTTTTTACAGTAACATCCTCTCCATTGAAAATAATATTTACTACAAGCTGTTCATTGGTTACAATGAATGGAAAAAAAGTTTCTATAAACCATTGTTTAAATGCTTTTGAGTTTGGGTATTTATAAAAAAAAGTTTTTGCTCGTCCTAATGTGTTTTGTTTGTTTAAGTATGCTGTCAGCTTGGTATAGGTATCTTTTATTTCTGGCATCTCTTCTACAAACTCATCAAAATTAAAAAGTCCATCAGATGTATTTGGATATGGAATGGTTCGCTTTTGATATGTACCATCTTTATCCTTATACACCGTTTCATATTCAGATGAGTCGGTAAAGTATACAATAGCTAATCTCCCTTGGCCCAAAGGATGGAAATTAAACTGCTCCTTTTCCAGGTTTTTTTTATCAAGTTCTTCAAAATAGAGACGATTTTTTTCTGTAAAGCCTTCACCATTATCCCTTAATTCGATTTTACATTGATTTTCATCAAAAGTAATATTCAGGTCTAGCTGAGGGATAAAATTCGTTTCTTTATTTTGCCGAATTAAAACGGCATGTATGGAATTGGAAATTATCTCTCTTAATAAAAGAAAGAATTTTTCACGGCTATTCTTATATTCTTTCTCTGCCCTGTATTGAACGTTTGATTTCTGTTCCATGATGATACTACAATTTTTTGAAGGCTATTTATTTCATATAAAATAAACTCAACATATATTCTACTTGACGATAAAAGATCACTTGGCCACTTCAACCGACATCTTACGGAATTCCTTAAGCAAACTCCTTAATTCCAACGTAGCTTTATGTGCTTTCATACCTGCCACATTGTTGCCTTTGGAAACCAGCTGTTCCACATCTTTTTGAAAAACGGCAAATTTTCTCTGAATGTCAACAAGAAGTTTGTTTATATCCTTAAAAAGTGTTTATTGACCAGTGATTTTATAATCATAGTTACAAAAATAAGATTTAAATTCCAAATAATTAAATGTTCCAGTCTCTTTTTATTGAAAAGACTACGAAGGACACATAAGGTTCAGGAGCAATTCCTCGTTTGGAACCACTTGTTGAAATCGCAATGATAAAGTTCTTAGCCTATATGGAGCACTCCAGAGGTTTTATACTCATTTTTTTAATACTTATTTTGTACGGTGGGGATTTTTTCTTTACCTCTTTCGCATGACAATAGCCGACTATCCATGACTATTCCTGCCAGTGTGCCGGTCGTGCTTGCCTCTCATGTTTTTTTCCCTTATATTCGCTCCGACATTTAAATGAGTTGAAAA
>CABUYS010000133.1 GCA_902495835.1 uncultured Oscillospiraceae bacterium
TTAGAATTTATTAAATCTATTACAGATTCAGCCTGAAATAAATCGATTCTTCCATTTAAAAATGCCCTTTTAGTAAATTCGCCTGGTTCGGCCATTATTGCACCATTTTTTAGGCATTCTTCAAGTATTCTTCTTTCAACAATAAAACCTCCGTGAGAATTAATTTCACACATATTTTCAGTAGTATAGCTTTTAGGTGATTTAAAAAATGATACTAAAACCTCGTCTATTTTTTGCTTTGTTTTAAAATCTATAATATATCCATATTTTATGGTATAGCCAGATATTTCTTCTATATCTTGCTTTTGTTTTGGCACAAAAATTTTATCTAATATTTCAAAACATTCTTTACCGCTCATTCTAATAATTCCAATTCCTCCATTAGCCGGAGCTGTTGAAATTGCAGCAATTGTACCCATCTCTTACCTCCTTATCATTAAATAAAATTATTTCTATTATAATTTTTAATATAATTAGTATATTGCTAGGCAAAAGTAAGTAAAAAGGCAAGGGCGCAACCTTTGTGGTTGTAACCGCGTTTTTAATTACTTTTAACGACGCAAGATGCTGATTATATTAAAAATTAAGAAGTCAAAGCTAGAATTAGTTAACTAAACTAAAATCCGAACTTTGACTTCCGATTTTTCTTATTTTTTTGCTATAATAACTTTTCTGTATGGTTCCTCACCAACACTATAAGTTCTTACTCTTTTACTATCTTGTAATCTATTATGAATAATTTTTCTTTCATAAGCAGACATTGGCTCTAAAGTAACTTGTTTGCCTGTATTTATAACTGTTCTTGTTAATTTATCAGCAAGTTCTTCTAATGCTTTTTGTCTTTTAGCTCTGTATCCTTCAATATCTAACACAAGATGAACTCTACTTTCTACTTGTTTATTAGCAATTGCAGTTAAAATTGCTTGCATAGAGTTTAATGTTTCACCTCTATAGCCAATTAGTTTTCCTGCGTCTTCCCCATTTAATGTAACATATACATATTCATCATCTGAAGAAACTTTATATTCCATATTGTTCACTTTAGAAACAAAATCTTTTAAAAATGCTTGTAAGTTCAATTTTGCCTTTTCTAACTCTTCTGGTTTTAAAGGTGCTCTTTTTTCTTTTTCAATATGTTTTACTTCTTCTCTGGGTTTGTTCTCAGCTTTCTTTTCTGTTACTCCATCTTTCAAAGTCATTTCAACTTTTACTACTCTAGGAGCTAATATGCTAAAAAAGCTTCTCTTTTCTTCATTTTCTAATATTTTTATATCAACTTTATCTTTAGAAACTTTTAATTCTTTCAACCCTTTTTCAATAGCTTCTGTTGAAGTTTTTCCTTCTACAATAATACTTTTAGCCATTAGAAGATTCCTCCTTATTGTCATCTTTTTCCATAACTTTATTTATAATAAGTCTTTCAATAATCATTAAAATATTACTTGCTAACCAATACAAAGCCAATCCTAATGGAGCAATAATTGCAATCATAACAGACATTACTGGTATCATATACATCATACTATTGCTCATTTGTTGCATTTGTTCTGTCGGATCAACTTCTTTGTTATCCTCCTCGCCAGAAACAACAATATCTTGTTTTTGTTTCTTTTTTTGAGTTACTGTTGTTAGTTTTGTTGATATAATTGAAGTTATAACATAAAGAACTGGAATAACATAAACTCTCCAATCATTTAAGTTTTGTGTTGGAACTTTGCTTAAATCAATTCCTAAAAATTCCATATTCAATCTTAATTGATTGTATTCTTGTTGTTTTTTTACTAGTTCTTCCCTATTTTCTACATTTTCTTGCTCTAATTGTTTAGATATTTCTTGATATTTTGTTTCTGCATAATCAATTGTAGCTATTTGCACATAACTATTATTTGAATTATATCCACTTTCTTTCATTTCAGTTGTATATGCATCAATTAGATTATTATCTATTTTTTTCATATATGTAAGTGGTTGACTAACTAGCCAAAATACAGATAAAATGATTACCAATTGTAAAATAGATGTCAAACATCCACTAAAAGGACTCATTTTTTCTCTTTTATATAATTCTATTGTTTCTTGATTTAATTTTTCTGGATTATTTTTATATTTTTTCTGAATTTCCGACATCTCAGCTTGAAGTGCAGCTGATTTTTTCATTGACTTTTGTTGTTTAATTGTAATTGGTATTAAAATAACTCTTAAAATTACTGAAAATATTAAAATTGCTACACCATAGTTACTAAAAACCTCATATAACCAATTAAGCAAATAGCCAAATATTCCTGATATAAAACCCATGAAATTCCTCCTAATTTAAAGGGTCATATCCCCCTTTTGCAAAAGGATGACACTTTAATAATCTTTTTATTCCCAAATATATTCCCTTAATACAGCCATATTTTTTTATTGCCTGTATCATATATTCTGAGCAACTCGGATAAAATTTGCAATGTATTCCAAAAGCTCCAATAATTGGTGAAATTATTTTTTTATATCCTTTTAATAGAAAAACAAAAATACTTTTCACTTATAAAAGCCCTGCCTTTGTGAATGATTTTTCCATATCACTTTTTATAATATGAAAATTTACTTGTTCTACTGGTTCTTTTTTATTCCACAAAAAAA
>CABUYS010000134.1 GCA_902495835.1 uncultured Oscillospiraceae bacterium
GACAAGTTCCAAAAGCGTCATTTACATAAATTTGAGCAAATGACGCTAATTTTTTGGAAAACTCATCATCGTTTTTTTCTTCACCGGGCTCAAACCTTAAATTTTCCAACATGCAAATTTCTCCGGACTTAAGCGAAGCGACTGTTTTCACAGCGCTTTCGCCCACTACGTCCTGTGCAAGTTTTACATCTTTTTTTAAAATTTCAGAAAGGTAAATTGCCACGGGAGCTAAAGAAAATTTTTTATCAAACCTACCTTTTGGTTTACCCATGTGGGAGCATAAAATTACCTTTGCTTCGTTATTCAAAAGATAATTTATTGTTTTAACCGATTCGTCAATGCGTTTTGTATCGGTTATATTTCCAAATTTGTCAATCGGAACATTGAAATCGCATCTTAAAAGTACGCTTTTTCCTTTAACATCTACATCTTTAACAGTTTTTTTAGTTAGGTAATTCATCAAACTATCCTTCCCAAATTTAATACTTTAAAATATGTGGATGTATTATACAATATTTTGGAATTGACTTCAAGTAATATAAAATAGATATAACTTAAATCCCATGATTAAAGTATATGTATGGTTTATTTAATTTGTGAAATCTCTTTTGCGCAGTCTTTGCAGACATTTTTCATTTTGAAAGTCTCAACATCCTTTGCTTGTCCGCAGAACACGCATTGAGGTTCGTATTTTTTCAAAATAATTGTGTCTCCTTCTACGAAAATTTCCAAAGAATCTCTGGGTTCGATGTCCAAAATTTTTCTGAGCTCCATAGGTATTACAATTCTTCCTAAGTCGTCTACTCTTCTCACAATACCTGTCGATTTTACCATAGTCTTTACTTCTCTCTTTCCTATTAAATTTTATACAGATTAATTACAAACCAAAGTTTCCGGAAAAATACTTAATATTTAAGACTTACTTCGGAGTATTAACCTATATTTTGTAATTTTACTAGTTTAATACTTTTTTGTCAATATATGTATTTTTTATGTTATAAAATATAACATAAAAAAATTTTAATTAAAATTCCCGGAAAACCCGGGAGTTATGGGATGTATAAATGGTATCTTCTCTCTACACACGAAAAATAATTTATAAATTAACGTTCACATGTCAAGAGAGCATCTAAAAAATAAATGCGTTCACAATTGTATCAAAATTCGAGCAATATTTCAAGTGTTTTTTCGAATTTTTTTGTGCCAAAAAATACCATTTTTCGACTAAAAGTACAACAGTATATTAAAGTTTGTACAAATTGAATTTTTTAAAACTATATAATATAAACAAAATAAAGTTTATTTACTTGTGCGTACATACATAATTTTAAGTAAGATATTTTACATTTGCAGTAATATTTTTTTGTTGTTTTACATTAATTGAATAAAAACAATAATTTTGAAAGTGAAAATATTTTTATGATGAATTATATTTGGGGCATTTTAATGATTTTAAGTGTTGTTTGCGCACTTATGACGGGACGCATAAATCAGCTTTCCGATTCGGTTCTTACAGGAGCGGCAGAGTCAGTTAAATTTGTTATTTCCATTTTGGGAATGATGGCTTTTTGGACAGGTATAATGAAAATCGCAGAAGAGTCCAAAGTAACGGATATACTAGCTAAGATTTTGTCTCCAATTTTGAAGGTTTTGTTTAAAGAAAAAAACACAAGTTCTTCTGCTTTCAAAGCTATATGTATGAATATAACTGCAAATTTACTCGGACTCGGCAACGCAGCTACTCCGTTTGGTATAAAAGCTATGAAAGAAATGCAAAAATCTAATCCTCATCCCGATACGGCAACTAATTCCATGATAATGTTCATAATTGTAAATACTGCTTCTTTACAGCTTATTCCAACATTTTTGTGCGCTTTAAGACAACAACGCGGAGCTGAAAATCCTCTTAATATTCTTCCGATTTTGTGGGCGACGTCCGTTATTTCTTTGGTAGTAGGAGTTTTTGTTACTAAAATTTTTGAAAAAGCGGGGAATAACAATGAGTAGTTTCGGATTTTACATTATACCGATAATTTTGCTCATAATAATATTTGTGGGTTTTGTGAAAAAAGTGCCTGTTTTTGATGTTTTTCTTAAAGGAGCAGGTGAAGGAATAAATTCTACTTTTTCCATAGCGCCTTCGTTGATAGGTTTAATAACCGCAGTAAGCATGATAAAAGCTTCTGGGGCTTTGGATGTGTTTGCAAGCTTTGCAGAACCTGTATCTAATCTTTTTGGGATACCGAGTCAGGTAATTCCTTTGGCGCTTTTAAAACCGATTTCAGGGAGCGGTTCGATTGCTCTTTTGGATAATATTTTGAAAAATTTCGGCCCTGACAGTCAAATAGGTAAAATTGCGTCTGTCATTATGGGCTCTACAGAAACAACGTTTTATACTTTAACGGTATATTTCGGCTGCGTAGGAATAAAAAAATCACGTCATACGGTTGCAAGCGCTCTAATAACCGATATTGTTGCGGTTATAACTTCGATACTACTGATAAATTTATTCAAATAGAATAGGTAAAATTGCGTCTGTTATTATGGGATCTACAGAAACAACTTTTTATACTTTAACGGTATATTTCGGCTGCGTAGGAATTAAAAAATCACGTCACA
>CABUYS010000135.1 GCA_902495835.1 uncultured Oscillospiraceae bacterium
AAACTGTTCTCGAAAGCAAATTGCCCAAATCATTGGCTAAATCCGAATTAATTCTCTTTATAAAAGATTCATCACTGTACGTTCCATCGCTTCCAAACGGTATTTCACGCATTAAAAAGTACCGCAGTGCATCTACATCTACACCGTAGCGTTTGCAAAGAAGTTCCGGATCAACAACATTACCTTTGGACTTTGACATTTTTGTACCGTCTCCAAAAAGTATCCAACCGTGTCCGAATATTTTTTTAGGCAAAGGAAGTCCCAACGCCATAAGTATCGCAGGCCATATTACAACATGAAACCTTATTATTTCTTTACCTACAAAATGAACATCTGCAGGCCAGTATTTCTTAAAATCCGAATCATCTTCACTTTTATATCCAAGGGCAGTTATATAATTTGTAAGAGCGTCAAGCCAAACATATACAACATGATTGCTGTCAAAATCTACAGGTATTCCCCAACTGAAACCTGTTCTGCTGACACACAAATCCTGCAAACCGCTTTCGATAAACTGAATCATTTCATTTTTTCTACTTTCAGGCTGCACAAACGAAGGATGTTCTTTATAGTATTGCAAAAGCTTATCTGCATATTTTGAAAGTTTGAAAAAGTAAGCTTCTTCTTCAGACCATAAAACCTCTCTGCCGCAATCAGGGCATTTTCCGTCTTTAAGTTGAACGTCTGTAAAAAACGCTTCGCACGGAGTACAATACCAACCTTTATATTTTCCTTTGTAAATTTCTCCTTTATCATACAGTTCTTTAAAAATTTTTTGAACCGTTTTTACATGATAATCGTCAGTCGTGCGAATAAATTTATCATACGTAATACCTAAAACAGACCAAAGATTTTTAAAACTTTCCACGATAGGATTCAGGTATTCCATCGGAGTTTTATTTTCTTTCAAAGCATTTGTTTCTATCTTCAAACCGTGTTCGTCAACACCCGTCAAAAATTTAACGTCATATCCTTGTGCACGCTTATACCTAGCCATTGTATCTGCAGCAATAGTACAATAAGCATGCCCTAAATGTGCCTTTCCGGAAGGATAATATATAGGAGTTGTAATATAAAATTTCTTGTCTTCAAACATATCTGGAAAGCTCCTTTTTTCAATATTTATTCTTATTCAATAATTATATCACTTAAACGCAAAGATATCTACACACTAAAAAAGTACAAACTGCAATTTATATGTTTTCCATATTTTTTCAGTATAAATACAAACCGATAAGTCCATACTACTGACATGGAGGTGAAAAGAATGAAAAACAACACTAACAACACTAACAATACCAATAACACAAACAACACAAACTCAAGAAATTCAACAAACGCTAAAAATCAACAGACCAAAAACAACACAAACAGCAACAATGCACATCAATCAAACCATTCTAAAAACTGCGGAAAATAGTACTGCAGAAAGTTAATTTTTAGAATAACAATGCTTTTCCGAGGTTTGTCAAAAGCTTTCGGAAAAGCATCTTTATTGTGTCTTTTTTATTTTTGAGTTTTTAGTTTAAATATTTATCCTACATAAACCCCGTGCTCAATTGGTTCGCATAAAAAAACTTGTTTATAATTTTTCTCCAGTTTATTCAAACATTTTAGTGCAGTGCTTTTATCTTTAAAAATACCGAATACAGCTGATCCGCTTCCGCTCATTGCAGCTCCTAAAGCTCCGTTAAAACGCAACTTTTCTTTTATTAGTGAAATTTCACTGTTATTAATAATTTCCTCAAAACGATTAAAAATATTTTCCGAAATTCCATTAATGTCAGACTCATAAAGAGATTTTATAAGATTATTGTTGTTTTTAAATTCACTGATATCAAAATCGTCAAAAAGTGCGTAAGCTTCGCGCGTGCAAATACTTATTTCGGGCTTTACGACCACCAAAAAACAGTTTGAAAGCGAGGAAATAGAACGCATTTGGGTTCCGTAGCCTGTAGCCTGCACGCATCCTCCAACCAAACAAAACGGTACATCGGAACCTATTTCAGACGCCATATTAATCATATCGCTCTTTGAAATATTTGAATTCGTAATTATATTGAGAGCGTAAAGAACAGCAGCAGCATCGGCACTTCCTCCGGCTAGTCCTGCTTCTTGAGGAATTTTTTTTACGATTTTTATTTTGAATCCCGCTCCTTGTATATGAGCGTGATTTAAAAAGATTTTAGCAGCCTTATAAGCTAAATTTTTTTCCATACTGCAACCGATATCTTTATCGCATTCAACAATAATTTTATCAGCGGCGATATTTTCAACTATTATTTCATCACATAAATTTATGCTTTGCATAACCATATCGACTTCATGGTAACCATCTGTGCGCCTTTTTAAAATTTCCAACCCTAGGTTAATTTTTGCCGGAGCAAATATTTTTATTTTCATTTTTTTCACCGTTTCGTATTAGTAATACAGTAATTATACATCAATTTAAATTTATATTAAAACAAAAATTAAATTTTCAATATTTTTTGATAATTTTTTCATTAAAGTATTTACATATCTAACCAAATATGTATAATCATACTTATGATTTGGTGTATTTTCATATTTTTTTCAAAAAAAAAAAAAAAAATACAGCAAA
>CABUYS010000136.1 GCA_902495835.1 uncultured Oscillospiraceae bacterium
CATATCCCCTTTTAAAATATTAATTAATTGAGGCAACTCATCGATACTGTATTTCCGGATAATCCGTCCTACCCGGGTAACGCGGGGGTCGTTCTGTATTTTCACGAAATTATTGGCTTTCAATTTTTTCCGGCGAGCCAGGTATTCTTCTTCCGTGAGCCGGAAATCATCTCCTACCAGAACGACCTTTTCTGATTTGTCGGGATCCTGGTAATAAATTTTTTTTGTTAAAGAGGTCGTATCCTGATATTGATTGTTTTTTTTGAATTCGTCCAAGCGTTTATCTGCATCGACATACATGGAGCGGAATTTTAAAAAACCAAAAATCTTATAATTGGTTCCGACCCGTTTGGAAGTATAAATGATAGGTCCTTTGCTCTCTAAACGTATTGCAAGAGCTGTCAGGATAAGCAAAGGAGATAATATAAGCAGGGCGCTCCCCGAGGCAAGGATATCGAATAATCTTTTCCAAAAGGGTAGGTGAAAAGCCTGGGTGGAATCTTGTTTATATTCTGTTTTTTTGAGACGGGGTAATAAAGAAAGAATTTGTTGTAAAGTTTCTTTCGGAATGTTAGCATCCACAATTTCACTTACTCCCGAACTGATATAATTGGAGACCAATTGAGCTGAAACTTGCGAACTAATCAGTATAATATACTGATTTTCAGTCATCTCCTTTTTTAGAGCTTTTAATTTTTTGATATTATTATCTGTATCTTCCGATTCCAGAAAGAGAAATAAAGGATTTTTATCTGTAAATTTATGTGTAGATACAAAATTACAGCTTGCTGAAAGCGTATCCAAAACGATCGGTTCCGTATCTGACAAATCCGTAAATTGATTGATCCAAACCGGATTTTTCCCGAAATATAGAAATTCCATTTTATCTTTTTCTGAGTATGTTACGAACTCTGATTTTCAATTCCTGGGGATTAAAAGGTTTCAGAATAAAGTCGTCTGCTCCGATTTCCAGTAATTTAATCCTTTCTCCGCTGTTTTCCAGACTCGAAAGTACAATAACAGGTATTGAAGTAAACATGGAACTATTTTTTAACGATTGTAGAAATTCAAAGCCATTCATTTCAGGCATATAGACATCGGAAATAATTAATTGCGGAATATGCCCCGAATGCAACCAGCTTAAGGCTTCAATAGGCCGGCTGAAATATACTACATCATATTCCAAAGACATCTGTATTTTTATGACTTTAGCAATTTCAGGTTTATCGTCTACAACAAGTATTTGAGGTTTTGTATCCATTATTTATACAATTTATGTTAAATTATTTATGCGAAAATAAATGTAGTTTTAGCTTATCCAATTTAAATGTTCCTTTTTTTGGTCATAATTTTTTCCTTCAATTAAATATAGATCTTTCTTTAAAAAGAAATTATTTATAGCAACTTGTTTCCCTATTCGTTTTATAATCAATCACCTCTGACAATAGACGCCTTCTTCTGTAAATTTGAATAGTAGAAAACTATTTCTTAATATTCTCACAAATTATCCGAACCTTATTTTTTATGTTTGATACAATTAAGTGAGCAGCTTATTTATTTTATTGAAAAAAATTGTTAATACATTGTAATATTGCTTTCCTCACCTTTTGAATCTAAACTAACAAAGGTATAAAAATAATATCAATAAGTACTGACTTTCTTTTATTTTTTAAAGTTTAACTCCTATTAAAGTCTTGAAAGAAAATATCAATTTGGAAAAAAATGTTTAATTTAACCGCTTCAAAAATAAGATATTTTTATGTAATAAAAGAAAGATTTTATTCGTATTAAAAGAAGGAAACGATAAGGTATTGAAAATAAGAGATAAATTAAAAAATGCATAAATTATGGAAGATGCAAAGGGCGTAATCCTGGTGGCGGAGGACAATGAAAGTAACTTCGATTTATTGAATGTAATTCTGAGAAAAGAATATTGTTTAGTGAGGGCTGAGAATGGAGAAGAAGCGGTACGCTTATATAAAGAGTGTAAGCCGGATTTGATTTTAATGGATATAAAAATGCCGGGGATGGATGGTTGGGAAGCTACCCGGCTTATCCGAGAGATTTCTGCAGATATAATTATCGTTGCGGTGTCGGCTTATTCTTATGAATCAGACCGGATTAAATCATTAGAAGCAGGGTGTAATGAATTTATAACAAAGCCCATAGATATACATTTATTAAAAACATTGATAAAAAAATATGTTTTTAAATGATATAAGTTGTATTTTTGCCGGATTGAATACAAATAGAGGTTTGCATGAATATGAAGATTGATCCTTCCGAATATAAAATTTTAATTGTCGATGATGTTTCTTCAAATGTCTTGTTGATGAAAGCTTTATTGGGGAAGGAGAAGTATAATCTTTTGTCGGCCATGAGCGGTATAGAAGCTTTGGATTGTATTGCGCGGGAAAGGCCTGATTTGGTTTTGTTGGATGTGATGATGCCGGGAATGGATGGTTTTGAGGTAGCCCAACGTTTGAGGGAGGATGAAAAATACAAAGATATACCCATCATTTTTCTGACGGCTTTGGATGATTCACAAAGTGTAGTCAAAGGATTTAAAATCGGGGGAAATGATTTTA
>CABUYS010000137.1 GCA_902495835.1 uncultured Oscillospiraceae bacterium
AAAAAATGACTAAAAAATTTTTAGCTTTAATCCTATCTTTGGCTACTCTAGTTTCATCTGTAGGAGTCCTTAATGTTTTTGCTGCAGATGAAGAAAAAAGGTCGCAGGCAGCGGCAACAGCGGAATCTCAACACAGAGTAGTAGATCCTCAATTTCAATGTTATCCAATTATATGTCAATACGTATTAGAAGGTAAGCTTTGCGATTATCGTGATAAATTTGGTAACCATCTTTTACATCTCGACCCTAATATTGCACCTCCTGCTAAAAAATTAATTTCACGTTATGACTTTGTAGAAATTTATATACCAAAGGATCCCACATTGAGGCCAAACATGTTAGTTGGTAATATAAGATTAAGAAGTTATAACGATATACTTGAAAGAATACTAGAAGATAATGTTATGCTCAGTTGTGAAGATGCACGGGATGTTGGGTGTATATATTTTTTTAAGAGATTTAATATAAAAGATACAGAACCTTACATCAGATTGAAATGTATGATTCTTAATAAACCACACCTTGTTGGTTATAGTCAACCGGGTGAAACTTTTCCCAGATGTGATGATGATCCTGAGTATGCTAGATTTGGTGATATTGGTGCATGGGAATATGCCCTTGCATTTGGCTTTGAAAGAAAGGGTATATGGTGGCGAAAATTGCTAAATAGTTAAGATAATTCATTAAAAGAAACTAAAGTTCAAGAGCAAAATAAATTCTATGAACATTTTCCGCTAAATACACATGGGATATTTGAAAATAAAAACAGCGTTATTATGTTTTAGAAATGGACTTTACATATAGCAATCAAAAATTTTGATGCCAATAATATTAGGTAGATATGAAATAGTATATAACAATAATCTAAAATGTACCCCCAAAAAACGTATCAAATGAATTTATTTAATCTAAGGAGCCCAATTTAAAGGCAACAAGTAATACATGCATGGCTGTAGGCACAATAAAAGAGCTTTTTCGAAAGTATACCCGATTTTGAAGGTAAATCTTTTATTAGCTTTATAGCCGTGCAAAAATTTTATAAAAACTTATTTTTGTTTAATAAAAATTTTAAACACAGATTTTCAAGATATTCTAAAAAATAAAATCCGATACAAACAATTTGTCAAATTAAATTATGAACATGAAAAATATTATGTGAACATCTTTATTAACACAAAATTTTTATGAGTAAAAAGTAATAAATTCTCTTAGATTCATTTATTTAGATACCGGTTACAATTATACCAATAAGAGAATTTTCGCACCATATTTTTATATATGGTTTTTGTTGTTAATTGAATCTTTCACCAAATAAAACTAGGTATGTCATCCAAAAATTCATTTTACACATTTAATATACGTTTAAAAATTTGAAAAATAGATACACATTAGTATTTTAAGGAATTTTTTCCACAATATGTATAAAAATGTTTTGCTTATGATGTTAAAACTTTTATGGAATTTTATGTTAAAAAATGTTCCACAAAGTTGAAAAATAAGCTGATATAATATATAATTAATATTATAGAAATATATAATTAAAAAAATATAAAGGAATGTGTAATAAATGATTTCAGTCATAAACAGCATGGGTCTAAACGGGTTGGAAGCTTTTACGGTAGTAATTGAATCCGATGTATCGGCCGGTATGCCTTCGTGCGACATAGTCGGGCTTCCCGATGCATCTGTAAAAGAATCAAAAAATCGCGTTCGTTCTGCCATAAAAAGCGCAGGATTTAATTTTCCCGTTGCTAAAATTACAGTAAATTTAGCTCCGGCAGACGTAAAAAAAACAGGCTCGCTTTACGATCTGCCAATATTTTTATCAATACTAAAAGCAAGCGGTCAAATAGAAAGTATTCCGAAAGAATCTGTTTTTATCGGAGAACTTTCTTTAAGCGGTGAAATTTATCCTGTAAACGGAGTCCTTCCCATGACCATTCACGCTCTTCAAGAGGGATTTAAAAATATATTTGTTCCTTTTCAAAACGCTAAAGAAGCTGCCGTTATTGAGGGTATAAATGTTTTTCCTGTAAAAAACGTTTCGGAAATCATAGAAAATATTCAACTCAATAAAAGTTTAAAGGTTCAACCGCATACTTACGTTAATATAAATAAACACAGCGACGTGCTGGATTTTTGCCAAGTTAAAGGGCAGTATAATGTCAAAAGAGCTGTGGAAATTGCTGCTGCGGGAGGCCATAATATTCTTCTCATAGGCCCGCCCGGCTCGGGAAAAAGCATGATAGCAAAAAGATTGCCATCAATACTTCCTGAAATGACATTTGACGAAATAATAGAAACGACTAAAATATATTCAATAGCAGGGATACTTCAAGGAGACTCGCCTTTGATTACTCAGAGGCCGTTTAGAGCACCTCATCACACCATATCTCGAACCGGACTTGCAGGAGGAGGAAGTATTCCGCATCCGGGAGAATTATCTCTGTCACACAATGGAGTTTTATTTCTGGATGAACTTTCCGAATTCCCCCGCTCTGTTACCGAATCCCTAAGACAGCCCCTGGAAGAAGGTACCATAACTATATCGCGAGTTAAAACATCTCTTACTTAT
>CABUYS010000138.1 GCA_902495835.1 uncultured Oscillospiraceae bacterium
AGGTGGGGGCAAAATGGTATGAATCGGGTTCGTCGCAAGCGGCAATAGGGCAGTCGGACAACATGATAACGCCCGTTCAGCTTGCAACTTATACGGCGACAATTGCCAACGGCGGAAAAAGATACAGAACTCATCTTGTAAGCAAAATAACAGATTACACAAGAACAAAAACAATAAAAGAATATCCGCCCGAACTTTTGGATGAAACGGGAATATCCGAAGAAAATTTAGCAGTCGTAAAAGAAGGAATGCGTCAGGTTGTTCTTTCGGGAACTGCAAGAGATTTTGCAAATTACCCCATACCCGTTGCGGCAAAAACAGGTACCGCACAGAATTCAGGTTCCGACCACACAACATTTATATGTTTTGCACCTTACGATGACCCTCAAATAGCGATTTCTGTGGTAATAGCTCATGGTAAAAGCGGAATAGTTTCAAAAAATGTCGCAAGAGACATTATGAATTCGTATTTTAACATAAATCCTTGAATTATTTTGTAATTTAACATTCTAAAAATCCGCCTTATGTGAGATTTGTCGAATATTATCGATAAAAAATATAATAAAAAAATTGACATTTTTCTGGAAATGTGGTAACATGACCCATAAATAAAATAAATCCTTTTTTAATGAATATATTGTATTGAAAAGGGGTGAATTAAAAAAATAATTTTTATAGATATTGGAATAATTTTATAAAATGTAGTATAATGTAATGTACGCGTTCATTATGGTTTTTCAATTTAAGGTATATTTATGCGGAATTTTGAAAAATTTGGTAATATAAATTATTTAGGAGGAAAAAATACATGAACATAGCTCTTATTGCCCAAGATGCGAAAAAAGAACTTATGGTGAGGTTTTGTATCGCTTACTGCGGAGTGCTCAACAGACACAAATTATGTGCAACTTCCGCCACCGGAAGACTCGTACACGAAGCTACCGGACTGAGCGTTTATAAATTCTTAGATGGTGATCAGGGAGGATGCCAACAAATATCTTCAAGAGTTTCATGCGGTGAAATCGATATGGTAATATTCTTCCGTGATCCGGGACATCCTGATCTCATAGGAAAATCCGAAGAAGATTTGTTAAGACTGTGCGACGTACATAATATTCCGTTTGCAACAAATATCGCAACTGCGGAAATTTTGATTCACGGTCTTGAAAGAGGAGATCTTGACTGGAGAAACGTCGGAAGACCCGTTATTTAGTTTTACTTTTTAAATTAATATTTTTGAACTTCTCTGATAATAGTTTGGTTCAGAGAAGTTTTTACTTGTAATGATTACACAAAAAAGAAGGTGCTGAATTTGAATCTTATTACTAAAAGAGTTAAAGGAATGCAAGACGTTCTTCCCGATCAAAGCGTAAAGTGGCAGACAATAGAAAAAGTTATGAAAGAAGAAGCGTCATTATACGGATTTAAACTAATACGTACTCCTGTTTTGGAGCATACTGAACTTTTTGAGCGTTCCGGCGGAAACACTTCCGATATGGTCGAAAAAGAGATGTATACATTTAATGATAAGGGGAATCGTTCGGTTACTCTAAGACCCGAGGGAACTGCAGGAGCTTTAAGAGCTGTTCTCGAAAACGGTTTGCACGGCGGTGCTTTGCCTTTGAAATTAATGTACGAAACTGCGTGTTACAGATATGAAAAACCTCAGTCGGGAAGATTGCGTGAATTTTTTCAGTTTGGTCTTGAAATTATCGGTGCTTCCGATTCAATGGCTGACGCCGAACTTATATGCACTGCGGATTCGATACTTAAGCGTTTGGATATTCAGGAAGTTAGACTAGAAATAAATTCCATAGGATGTCCGAAATGTCGCAGTAAATTTAATGAAGAATTAAAAAGTTATTTCGAGGCTCATTATGACAGTCTTTGTCCGACGTGCAGAGACAGACTTTTAAGAAATCCAATGCGTATATTTGACTGTAAAAACCCGAAATGTGCCGAAGTTTTCAGTGATGCTCCTGTGATTCTTGATTATATATGCGAGGAATGTGCGGCTCATTTTGAAAATTTGAAAAATTGTCTTGAAAAAGTGAAAATAAAGTATACGGTAAATCCAAAAATCGTAAGAGGACTCGATTATTATTCTAAAACTGTTTTCGAGTTTGTATGCGATATTGACGGTTCTTCAATTACAATATGCGGCGGCGGAAGATACGATGGTTTGTCAGAAATTTTGGGCGGGCCTTCTTTGCCTGCAATAGGATTCGGAATGGGTATGGAAAGAATTCTTATGATTATGGAACGTCAAAATATATCGTTTGAAAATTCAGGTTCGCCCGAGGTTTATATAGCTTCAATCGGAGACAAAGCAAAGCTTAAAGCTTTGGAACTTTGCGAATGTTTAAGGCGGTCTTCTGTTGTCGCCGAACTTGACATTATGAACAGAAATTTAAAATCTCAAATGAAATATGCAAACAAAATCGGGGCGACATATACGTTGGTACTGGGCGAAGATGAAGTAAATTCAGGTAGGGGAAAAATAAAAGAAATGAATTCAGGAAAGGAATTCTCCGTTTCGTTAAACGAAAGCTTTATAAATG
>CABUYS010000139.1 GCA_902495835.1 uncultured Oscillospiraceae bacterium
GGAATGTCGAAATATTCGGCTTATGTTCAAACAAAGAAAGATTTTACTTCTATTCGTATAGGCCAAATGGCTTCTATACCTACTTTTACAGTGATTAATGAGTGCTTTGGTTATCATCAGGGGGTATTAGGGGGATATATTACGACCTTGGATATACAAGTAGAAGAAGCGGTTAAGTATGCAGCACAGATTTTAAAGGGAAAAACTGTCAGGGAACTTCCCATCTCTCAAAGTAAGAAAAAGTATGTAGTCGATTGGGAGGAATTAAAGCGTTGGTCTCTTTCTCCGGATATTGTTCCGGCTCGTTATGAAATTGTAAATATGCCTTTTTATCAGCGGCATTGTATTTTTATTCTGATTGGTTGTATACTGGGTACTATTTTAATAGTGTCTCTCATAACCTATCTTTCTTATCTTTATTTGAGAGAAGCCCGGCAGAAGAAAGAAGCCCGGGAACATCTCCGTAAAGAAAAGGAATTCTTGTCTTTGGCATTAGAGGGAAATGAAATATATGCCTGGAAATATGAACCGACAGTAGGATCTTTCTTTTTTGATAAAGAATTCTTTGAAAATCTGAATATCCCTTTTCGGTTATTCACTTTGGATCAACTCTGTGAGGTTACTCACCCCGACGATTGTTCCCAGGCAGTAGCCCAGTTTAAACAGCTCTTTGCGGGTTTAATGGAAAAGGCTATTATTGATTGTCGTTGTAATTTTAATGGAGCAGGTTATATCTGGTATGAATTTCGTTATATCCGAGTTAACGATTCCTCACGGCATAATTTTTCCATTATCGGTTTGCTATTGAATATACAAGATTATAAAAGCAGGGAACAGGAACTCACTCAAGCGCGGGATTTGGCTGCAAAAGCTGAGCTTAAGCAATCCTTTTTGGCCAACATGAGCCATGAGATACGTACACCTTTGAATGCAATTGTCGGTTTTTCAAATTTGTTGATAGATAATAATATTCATTCTTCCGAAGAAAGACAGGAGTTTATTAAAATAATTAATCGGAATTGTGAATTATTGCTGAAATTAATAGAAGATATTCTGGAAATTTCCCGAATTGAGTCGGGAAGTATGGCTTTTACTTTTGAGAAATGTAATCTTACAGAATTGGTAGAAGAGTTGTATAATACCCACCAAATGCTGATACACGATAAAGTACAGCTATTAAAAGAGGTTCCTTTGCAATCTTTTTCCCTGTATACCGATCGGTTTCGGTTAAGTCAGGTGATTTCAAATTTCATTAATAATGCTGTGAAATTTACAGAGAAGGGGTATATTTTAATCGGTTATAAGTTGGAGGAGGCTAATGGACAAGTGTCTATTTATGTGGAAGATACCGGGAAAGGTATTCCGGCTCATGAGCAAAAAATGATTTTTGAACGGTTTTATAAACAAGATGAGTTTGCTCAGGGAACAGGCTTAGGGCTAGCCATTTGTAGAGGGATTGTCGAAAAATTGGGGGGACAGATTTGTTTGGAATCTAAAGAGGGGAAAGGGAGTCGTTTTTCTGTCGTATTGCCTTTACAGCCAGAAGATAAATCAATAGAGAAGCAAACCGATACTGAATCTGCGATTTCTTCTCCGAAGGTTTCCTTATCGGCTACATCCCGGCCGGTTATTTTGGTGGCAGAAGATAATGAAAGTAATTATATGCTTATTTATACGCTCTTGTATAAGGATTATGAAGTGATTCACGTAAAAAACGGGAAAGAAGCAGTAGAAGCAATGAATAAGCAAAGGGTGAATTTAATTTTGATGGATATTAAAATGCCGAAAATGAACGGAATAGAAGCCTTAAAAGAAATTCGGAAAAGATATCCGCAAGTTCCGGTGATTATGCAAACTGCTTATGCTTTTGATGCCGATAGAGAAGAAGCTAAAAAAGCCGGATGTAACGGCTTTATTACAAAACCGATTCTTCCTGAATACTTTTTGACTGAAATAAAAAAATACTTTTCTTAAGGGCTGAGTTTTGTATAAAAACGGTAGGGGTTATCAAGTTTGAAATTTTTTTCATACATCATTCCTTACTCAAATGACTTTAAGATTCAAAAATTGAAGGTAGATTTAATATATACTCCTTCTCCGGTCGTTTGTGTTTTTCAGTCGTGCTTCACTCGCTTTTCTGTAAGCTCAAGCTCCGTTAAAACACCAAAACTTCCTCCTTTTAGACAGGCAAAGCCTGTCTAACGTCGGCGGACAAATGGTGTTTTTTCACACTCCGCTTTCGCACAGAAAGACGCTCCTTCTCGCAATGACTGAAAAACACAAACAACCTCCGATACCCGCCAAATCCTCCCCTCGTCGCTTCTTTAAATGTTTTCTCAAAGTTCCTGTGTTTGAAGCCGGAGCCTTGTTTCGGGAAAGAGATATGACGGGAGAGAGCGTAATTTTGTCAGGAAGTCGTACCGTTAAAAAACGCAGGGTTGTCCGCCGACGTTAGGCACACGAAGTGTGACTAAAAGGAGGAAGCA
>CABUYS010000140.1 GCA_902495835.1 uncultured Oscillospiraceae bacterium
CCTGTCCATGCGGATATTACGGTCATCCGACGCGTTCCTGCAGTTGCAGTCCTTCGGCCGTATCAAGATATTTATCACGAATATCAGGACCTTTGCTCGACAGAATGGATATTCACGTAGAAGTTCCTGCAGTGGATTTTGAACACCTTTCTTCCGAAGAAACACTGGAGACTTCGGCTCAAATTCGTGACAGGGTAAACAAGGCTAGGGCAGTGCAGTTAGAACGGTATAAGGAAAACAACATTTGCTGCAATGCGAATTTGTCACCTGCTATTATTCAAAAATGTTGTAAAATGACCTCAAGAGCAAAAGAAATTCTTCACAAAGCTTTTGAAACCATGGGATTGTCTGCACGAGGATATGATAAAATATTAAAAATTTCTAGAACTATAGCAGATTTGGAAAATTCCGAAATTATAGATTTCGGTCATATAGCAGAAGCTGTACAATACCGTAGTTTGGATAGAAAATACTGGAATCATTCAAGGTAATTTAAATATCTAAGCGTAATTTATAATTGATTAAACACAAATCCATCCTCATTATGATACTGGTATCTATAAAAAAATAAATCCCTCGGCTAAGCCGGGGGAATATTTATTGTTATTATTCGGTTGTTTTAAATAATTTTTTACGGGTAAACTTTTATAGTAATGTACATCCTAACGATGATCTAGGAAAGAGTGAACCAGGAATATAACGCTGTGATAAATCAGTTCCAAAAGCTATATCTTGTATATATCTTATATTAAGCTCTTCTATTGAACTAGGAGTCATTTTTTCGATAATTGAATCTATAAGTTGAACAAATTTTATTCTATCACCTTCAGGTATATCATCTCTTTGTGAAAGATTGTCTACTAAATATGCCATATTTTGAATAACAACTTCAAAACGAGAAAATAGTTGAATAGTGTGCTTCGAGAGTTCATATTTATTGTTATTAGAAAAAATATCTCTTGAGACATTTGATAGACCTCCAGCTAAGATATTAAGATAATATAACCTTAGATCATTCATATCTACACCTCCCCTATGTTTTATGGTACATTTAATAAAGGGGAAATTAGGAGTCTGTAAAGTTTGACCTGAACATTCATATAGAAAATTATTTAATTTATCAATAATTTTAGCTATAAATAATTCGATATCAACATGAATTCCGTCTTTTGATACACTATTTAACGGATTACAACGGTAACTGCAAATTGTTGAAAATCCTTCTAACACTTCCTGTTCTGTCAATACTACTGCACTTACAGAATTCATACCAATCATAGATGACACCATAGCAGCACTTAAAACTATTGATAAAAATTTAGATATGCCTTTTTTCATATTATTTCCTCCATTTAATTTAATATATAGTTATTATATCGTTAATTTTATGATAAATCAATACTATATTTTAATTTTTTTAAATTATATAAAAATTAGTGTTGATTTACTATTAAATCAAAATACATATAACAAAAACAATTCCCTCAGCTTAGCTGGGGGAATATTTATTGCTATTCTTTGGCTACTTTAAATAATTTTTTTACACGTAAACTTTTACATTATCGAGCATCCAAGTTTCGTCCACGGTGATTTATAATACACACATGGCTCAGAGACTTTAGGGGCTTCAGAACGCCCATATATTTTATTTTCCATACGAACTATTTCTTTTACATCAGATTCATTCAACAATTCACAATTACGTTTTCGTATATTTTCGATAATTTTTTCGTTAATTTTCTGCATAAGATCTATAGCATTAATCTTCTTTTTATCAATAGTAGGTTTTTTAGAAAAATAGTTTAATATAGATATCATGCTTACAATGGCACGCTTAAGTAGATCAAACTGTTCTCTGATAGTTTCAGAATCTTTACGTTCAATAGGAGCAAAGTCGTCCCTCATCGGTGATAAAGATTCAACTAAACTATAAATAACGCGTAATCCTAAGTCCCCTGCAACTGCATGTGATAAATATTCCCGCATAAAGTCTCTAAACTTTTCCGAACAACGATAATAACAAAGTACATCTTTTCCTGAGCAATTATTTAAAAATCCATTTAATTCAAAAGCACTTAATAATACAAACTTCTCAATATCATTATTATCGCCTAATAAAACACACTCGCATGGATTAATTTCGGCAGTACAAATTTCCGTAAGGATTGTTTCAACTTCATCTATTCGTATTACTTTCTTCGGGGAGGCCGCTGCACCTTCCGATGAAACCATCGCATTAGCGGAATTCATACCAACCATAGGCGACACCATAGCAGCGCTTAAAACTATTGATAAAAATTTAGATATGCCTTTTTTCATATTATTTCCTCCATTTAACTTTAATATATAATTATTATACCATTAATTTTGTGGTAAATCAATGTTATATTTAAAATTTGCAAAATTAATTTATCATTTAATTAAGATATAACAAAAACAATTCCCTCAGCTTAGCTGAGGGAATATTTATTGCTATTCTTCG
>CABUYS010000141.1 GCA_902495835.1 uncultured Oscillospiraceae bacterium
ACAATACTTTAGTTCTAACGGAAATATTTTTAGTGAAATGAAAATCAGCAAATCGGAACTTAACTGTCTTTTAAGTGGATCATGTAAAATACCGAGAAACTCCGGAGTCTATTCGGGTACTAAAGAAATTTTTGAAGTATTTAGATTAAATTCTGAGGGGAAATGTAACTCTAAAATTTTTCCAAAACTAAAAACCAAATATAAATTTACTTTAACAGCGATATTTTATGATAGTGATGAAAAATTGAAAGAATTTATGCATAAAGCACTAAAAGGTCAGTACGTTGATTTTTTACTTAAGAGGTTTCCCGAAGAAATGCCGAATGATTTTGAAAAATACGAAATGAATACATTTCATACTCAAAACAATCACAAAATAATCACTAAATTTATTCCTATTGATTCAAGAAAACTTAAAAGTATGTCACCTTCGGAGTATGAAAAAGTGGAAGAGCGCTTAAAACAATGTACATCTGGAATTATTATATTCGACTATTCAAATTCAGAACTAGACAAAATATGCGAAGATGTATATACAGAAGATTGTAAAGAAATATTGGAAAAAGATATTACCATGAACTACGTTTTTAGACTTATACGTTCAGTATCTTGGGGTAATTTTTTAGGGTGCTACACTTATAATGAATCTAAAATGACAAAAAAACAGATTGATGATAGATTTTATAAATTTAGTAAATATGTGGAAGATTTAGAAGAGGATAGAGTATGGAATATATGTCATTATAACGAATGTGTTGAGAGAGCATTAGACATAATCACGTGTGCAACGTATAGTAAAAAAGGTTTGGATATTATAAATCAAAGAGAACCCTTTGCTAAAAAATACATTGAAGAAAATCACGGACCAGATATAGTAGGTAAAGTAATTTAATAATACTAAAAAACAGCGTAAAACATTATATAATGTGTTTTATGCTGTTTGTTTTTAAAAATTGGAGTAAATCAAAATGCATATTAAAAGTATAAAAACTGAAACTATAAATAATGTTGATTTTATGAATACTTTGAAATACAGTCATTATAATATAATCCTACACAAGAAAAGCTCGAAAAAGTCACAAAAGAATATAGTCAAAATTCAAATGTTCATCCCTTTGGAGTCTTTGAAAACAATCAATTAATAGGATAACCCTTAAAAGTTATCTCACAAACGAAAAATGAAAGCTTGCTAATTTACTTAATAAATTTAATTTTCTTTATGTAAAATAATTTATATTGACTTTTACAAATATTCAGAATATAATGGAAGTAGTGAAAGTTGAACCGTTTGAAAAGCGGTCAGCCTCCAAAGATATAAAGCATTATAAAAGCCGATACTTTGGTCGAGTGGCGGCTTTTATATTTTTGTATTTTTATCTATATAATTAACAGTACTAAACAGCACTGCAAAATACATTATAAGAGGACTTATAACTATGATAAAATCCAACATAATATCTACCTCCTACCCGGAGGCAGATTAACCGCCATTCAAGGCTAAACTTCCACTACTAAGCACTATTATATATCATAAATATTTAAAGTACAACAAATTTTGACAGTAATATTAATCATTATAACGATTTACCAATTTTATCTGGTAAGTCTTTTTTATTTGTACAGAATTAAGTGTTCGGTAAACTTAATTAGCTTATCTCCATCATATTCAAACCAAAAAATAATTTACAACTAATCACAAATCAGATTTATTTGTGAATTAAATGTATTTTCTAAAACAATAAACAACTTAATTATCAAATATTTAAAAATTCGATTAAAACTTATATCTCCCCTATTTTGTCTTCAATATAAAAAATTGTATAAGTCAAATGAAAAGACTTATATATTAAAACATAATTAGTTGTAAATTCAAACTTCAGTATTGAAACAAGTTCTAAATCGTATATTCAAGATTATCAAAATTTTAAAAATTAAACCCTTGTGTAACGAAACAACCATTAGTATAACATCATAAAAAATTTATGCCAAAACTTAAATTTAGGAGGAAAGTCTCTCCATTCTCATCAATGAGTCATCAACCGACAAACGCAGCTTAGAGTTTTCGGCAATCATAGGACGAATTACTTGTAATAACTCCAATAATTTTTCCTCCTCTTTTCCTTCTCCATATAATTTTTTCAAGCCATAATTATCTTTACCTAAAAATTTATTAGAGCCTTCAGAATATAATTCTTTAGCTGTTTTTCTAGCATGGTTCATGTCTTTATCTCTCGTCAATAAAGAAAGCAAAGAAATACCCACAGCGTAAACATCACGCTTTGCTACAGCTTCAGGTCTTGTATCATACCAATCTGGGGCATAACATTTTGAATTAACAAATATTTTTCTAGTTTTATTAATCTCCGTCATAGCACCAAAATCACTAAGCTTTACAGCTTCTTTGTTAGTCCTAAATCTTTTACTAATTCTTTCAACTGAAAGTAAATTATCTGGTTTAACGTCATTGTGT
>CABUYS010000142.1 GCA_902495835.1 uncultured Oscillospiraceae bacterium
AAGAATTGCATCTGCTTTCAATACATCCATCGAAACCGTCAGATCGCTTACTTTTTGTTCAAAACGTCCTGCACTGATCACCACATCTTCCAAAAGATGAGCCTCCATTTTCAAATATACATCTTTCTTTACTACTTCCCTGGGATTCGCCACCAAAGGCAACATCTGGGAGGTATAGCCTACAAAACTAAATGTCAACTCAATCCCTCCTGCTGGGACAGAAACCTCATAAAAACCATTCACATCCGAAGCAACTCCCTTGGTCTCTCCTTTTACTTGATAAATGACATTTACCCCCACCAAAGGTTCATTCGTCTTTGCATCGTAAACATATCCTTCTACCTTCTGCGCCCACCCCTTAAAACTCATTAAACACAGTATACACAAACAAAAAATCAAATTTTTCATACGTTTTCTTTTTACAGTAATCTTTCTCTTTAGGTGGCTAATTTTTATTTTTTATACTTTATTAGATTAACTATACAATCTATATGCCAAAATTCTTTTTACAAGTATTCCATTTTAAGGAATATGTATTCGATTTTAAAGGTAAATGTTAAAAATAAAATTGAAAGTATACTTAAAGGATTTATTATTAACAATATTAAATTAAATAAATTTTATAAATTATTATTTTCAAATTAAATATTTATTTATATATTGTTATCAGAAATTTGTGGAACAGAATATACGTAAATAAAAACATTTAATAAGGAGTCTTATGTATTATTTATTAAAAACTTGAAGCCATGAAAAAGATTCAATTAAAATTTCAAAAAAAAGTTATTTCAATATTAACACAAGAAAACTTATCACAAATTGTAGGAGGAAATACAGCTTTTTCTTATAATAGTTGTCCGACAGTAGACTCTATGTGTGATACTTCCAATGACTGCACTGATAAAGACACCGTACGAGGAGCTTGCCTCAGTAATAATAAGCCAGGCGGAAATACTGGTTTACAACCTTACATACCTATCCATCCTCATATAGATTCAGCTCCTTGCAACTCGTTTGAAAGCAATTGCTTATTAAATCCAGAATATAAAATACAGCATAATAATCAATTGCTTGAATTATAAATATTTCTTTTCTATAAGACTCCTTATTAATAAAAATGCCTTTGGAATCAGAATATAAGGGAACATATATATAAATAATTAAATCCGACTTATACTTATTAGGAATCTTATTGAAAAAATAAAAATCATTTAAATAACTTTCTAAAACTTTTGTGGATCGTTTTAGTAAAAGATGATCCTTGATAAAATATTTCTATGCTTATTTTCTTTATTAATAGCACAAGCTCTCTAAAATAATTTATTAAAAATTAGGATATTTATATAATATTCCTAAATTTGTTGGTATATTATGTTTTATAATATAAACATATTTTCATTATTATTCTAAAATAAGTCAAGGTTGAAATATTAAGTTTAACAGAGGTCGTTCAAATTGGTGTTTAATCAGCTATAGAAATAAAGTAACAAACAAGCAATATTGAATCATTTTTCTTTCTCCTTTAAGTTATAAATAAGAATAATGTATAATTTTTAGTATTTATCTTATGAAAAAAATCCAATTAAAATTTCAAAAAGAAGTCATTTCTATTTTATCGGGAAATGAATTATCCAAGATTTGGGGAGGGAGAAAAAAAATGTATTCAATCGATGCCTGCGAAACAAAGGAAGAATGTAATAGTGTTGTACATTGTGATAGTTTACAAGAAAGCTGCCAGGGGAAATGTCTGAGCGACGGTTTAGGAGGGGGTGATAACCCAGTAATCGGAGTCGATCCCAACCAGACCAGTCCTCAGTATTGTCAACTCGCCTATACATGTCTTTGTCCGGAGACCACCTTTTGTCAAAACTCCGACTGTTGTGTATCTGAAGCGATTTGACAAACCTTTGATACAAATACCTAAATACGTCGAATTTTAAATATACAGCCATGAAAAAGATTCAATTAGATTTCCAAAAGAAAGTCATTTCTACCCTATCTGGAAATGATTTATCCCAGCTACAAGGAGGAAACACAGCTTTTTCCTATAATAGCTGTCCGACAGTAGACGGCCCTTGTACAGCAACAAACGCATGTACAGATCAGGATAGCTGGCAAGGGAATTGCCTGAGTGATAATAAAAATAACGGAGGACCTTTACAGCATCACCAAAACCCGATACCAGCGAGCGGGGATAGTTGTAATTACTGCTACACTTACGAATGTTTATCAGGCAATCAATGTGACAAAATAAAAAGATTAACAGACTTGTAGTATTCCATAATACAGGTATTCCTAATTTTTAAAATATGAAAAAAATCAAATTAGAATTTCGAAAAGAGGTTATATCCACTTTATCCGGAAATGAACTCGCAAAAATCCAGGGAGGAAATACGGCATTTTCTTACAATAGTTGTCCAACGGTAGATATGCTCTGTGCCGGTTCCGGGGAATGTTCAGATCAAGAT
>CABUYS010000143.1 GCA_902495835.1 uncultured Oscillospiraceae bacterium
GACACTTTAGCGTTGACTGTGTACAATTACCAACATAAAACACGAAAAGGGGATTAAAGGTGGATAATTCAAAAAAATACGGTAAATTAAGTGTAAAATTTTTAGCTTCAGCGCTTTCAGTAGTTACCCTATTTCCAGCAGTTACTCCCTGCGCAAATGCCGTAAATCCTAAAGAAGTAAGATCAGTTAATTCCATCGTAAAGAAAATGAAAAATGTTGAAGCATACGCAAAAGAACTTGCAAAAAATGGATATAAAAAAATATCAACTTTAGTAAAAAATCATCCGAAAACCGTAACTTTGATTGCAACGACTTTAGTATTATCGGCAATTGTGTCAGTAGTTTTTGTTTGCTATAAATCACACAGAGATAGACGAGAAAGCAAATTAAAAAGAGAGTTGGAAATATGTGAAAACTGTAATAAAAATTTGCTTGAAGACAACGAACGGTTGGTAAAAGAATTGGATCGTTTAAAAATAACTTCTGCAGAAAGGGAAAGTCACTTAGTAAAAGCTAATGAAAAAATATTAAATATAGCAAAAAAGGGATTAGGGAAAGCTCCAGAAGAAAAACCAAATGAAGGACAAAAATAGAAAAGAAAAAAAGACGAAACAAGAGTTTTAAAAAATAATTATATTAAAATAAAGGAAGAGCTAAAAGACTCTTCCTTATTTTTTTAAATAGACGTGTTATATTTTTGATAATATACTATTAAAAACACTTGACACTTTAGCGTTGACTGTGTACAATTACCAACATAAAACACGAAAAGGGGATTAAAGGTGAATAGTTCAAAAAAATGCAGTAAGTTGGGTGTAAAACTTTTAGCTTCGGTGCTTTCAGTAATTACGTTATGTCCGGGAATTACACCATATGTAAATGCCGCAAACTCAAAAACATTAAGGTCAGGTAATTATATTACAAGAAAAGTAAAAAATGTAGGATTACGCGCAGATTCATTTATAAAAAGAAAATATATAGAATTATGTAGTTTGATAAAGAATAATCCGAAAACTACAATTGCAGTAGGAACAACTGTCGGTTTAGTAATAATTGGAACTATAAGCGTTGTTTGTTATAAGTCACATAAAGATAAAAAAGGAGCAGAAGAACCTGTAACGGGAGAACAGAAATCAGAAGATTCTGAAGCGGAACAGCATGGAGCAGGAGAAACAGAAGAACCGAATACGGAAAAAATTGTAACAGGAGAACCAGAAACAAAAGAATCTAAGACAGGAGAACAGAAATCAGAAGATTCTAAAACGGAACAGCAGGGAGCAGGAGAATCAAAAGAATTATCAAAGCTTAGAGAAGAAAGGAAATTACAATTAGCGGAGGTTAGAGAAGGGTTTGAAGAATTATCAAAAGAAATAAAAGATGTAATTCAAAACCGTAGATCGACGCGGTCTCCTAAAGACAAAGAAATTACTGGTAAATTAGAAAGTTTACAAACTTGTATTAAAAATTTTTTAGAAACATTATCAAAAGGTGGAGCGGTTTGTAATTCTATGGAAATTTATGGAAGAAGATATGATGAATTTTTGGGAGCAATAAATGATGCTATTTCCAACAAAGAAGAAAAGCAACGTTTAACTAATAAATTTCGAAATGCTAATGAATCATTAGCAACAAGGTATTCTTGGTTACGTGACAATTATGATAAAATTACTGAATTATCTGCAAAAATTCAAAAATGCGAAACTAAAGAACAAGAAGTCTAAAAATTATTAAATTAAAATATTTGTTTAAAGGAGGAGCTTTTAAGCTCTTCCTTATTTTTAGAGATAAAAATATTATATTTTTGATAACAAAACATTAAAAGCACTTGACGTTTCCCCGCTAAATATGTATAATGATAATTAATAATAAGCGAAAGGAAGATTAAAGAGTGAAAGATTCAAAAAAACACAGTAAATTAAGTATGAAGCTTTTAGCTTCGGTACTGTCGGTAGTTACACTATTTCCAGTAGTTACACCCTGTGCAAGTGCAGCGAAATCACAAAAAGAAGTAACCTCAGCAAGTTGTTTTTTTAAGAGAGTAAGAGATGTAGAATCAAGTATACATAAATTTATGAAACAAAAATGTGTGGAACTGTTGGTTTTGGTAAGAAATAATCCATATACTGCAGCTGCAATCGGAACGGCTATAGGATTTGCAGTAGTTGGAACAGCAAGTACTGTTTGTTGTTATAAATTAAGTGTGGCGAAACAAAAGTTGGAGAAGCAAAAAAGAGAAGCTGAAGAAAAATCAAAACGATTGGAAGCTGAATTAGCAGAAGCGAAGAAAGCCAAAGAAGCGGCTGACAAAGCAGCTGAAAAAGCAACACAGCAAGCTCAAAGAGAAGCTGAAGAAAAATCAAAACGATTGGAAGCTGAATTAGCAGAAGCGA
>CABUYS010000144.1 GCA_902495835.1 uncultured Oscillospiraceae bacterium
CAAATATATACTAAAATTTTCAAAATAGAACGATATAACATCCAATTTTACAAACATTGGATTAAAAAAATCAACATTTACCGATACAAAAAACGTGGATCTGCATTTATCTGAGAAAAGGCCCCGCCAGAAGCCCCGATACAAATAAATACAAGAATCCACGCTTGAACGTAAATATCACCTGCATTTATTCCTGTATCATTAAAATCTGGCGGATTTTTTCTCAAGAATAAATATAAATCTCTTTTTATTGCTTTCAGTCTACACCTTCATACTACACAGCACAAAGATAAAATAACTTCTCTGAAATTAAAAGAGTTTGTGGAAAGCTTAAATTTTTAAATACAAAACGACAGGGAAGCCAAAAGGACAGGTAAAAAAGAGACAACCGATATTTCTATATAACAAAAAGCTGTCAGTTCGTACTGGCAGCTTTTTTAAAAAAGGTTATCTGAAAATCAGCCTTGCATAGCTGCAGGCGAAGTAACAGTTTCCTCTTTTACAAACTCTCCTGCTTCACTGAAATATGCCGTTACTTTCCCCTCATCTTTCTTCAAGATTAATTTGTAATCATTTGCACTTCCTTTATAAGCCGCTTCTATCGTATAACCGGTGTATTTTGCTGCGGCAGCTTTCGTGACGGCTTCCGGAAGAGTAGCTGTTTCCACGGCTGTATATACGTTTTCTTGCTGAGCAAAATAAAGATTTTGTGAAGGTACATCTTTTTTCAAAGTATCTTCTCTAATCGTATCTCTCGACATAAACGGTCCTCCCTCAGCTGTTACAGCAGCCGAAGCCGGTACGAAAAATAAACTCAATGATACCATCACCAATACATTTGTTACTAGATTTTTCATGACTCAAAAATTTTAAAGTTTAACAATCGTCTTTCTTAAATGTGATCACTCCCCGCTTTCTTTTCTTATACCTGAAAAAGTTATACCAAAAAATACTTATGGAATTCCTATCATTTCTATTTAACTGATAAAGAGCAAACTAGGTTCGTTTCCCTTCTTGTCAAAAAAAATAAGTGTAGAATTTTGTAGAAATTCAGAAAAAAATAGGGGAATTAATCCCCATTATTATCCCTAAAAAAGTAAAATTCAAGAATTAACACACTGATTAACAATGCACAACAATTTAAATAGATATTAAATATATATTTAAATTGTTTACAAAGAAGAAAATAGATAAAAACAGTAGGTGAATTTTGCAAAATCTTTAAAAAGAAAAAGAATATTATTTAAAATTCTGTAAGTAATCCTTTTTATAAAAAAATAAAGCCGTCAAATTTTTCATTCGACGGCCTTCTTTATTTGAAATATTTCCTTACTTACTAAACTTCTTTCCACAAAATTTAGCATCTTTCCCCAGTTGTTCCTCAATCCGTAATAATTGGTTGTATTTCGCCATACGATCGGACCGGCTCAGAGAGCCCGTTTTAATCTGTCCAGAATTAGTAGCCACAGCTATATCCGCAATAGTGGCATCTTCTGTTTCCCCGGAGCGATGAGAAGTAACTGTAGTATACCCGGCGCGTTGAGCCATTTCAATGGCATCCAGAGTTTCCGTCAACGTACCGATCTGGTTCACTTTGATGAGGATGGAATTCGCGCAACCCAATTCAATTCCCTTTTGTAAATATTCTACATTCGTTACAAACAGGTCGTCTCCCACCAATTGGCAGCGATCTCCTATTTTAGCCGTAAGCATTTCCCAGCCATCCCAATCATTTTCAGCCATCCCGTCCTCTATGGAATCAATCGGATATTTGGAAATCAATTCTTCCAGGTAAAGTACCTGTTCGGCAGAAGTACGACGAGCCCCGTGAGAACCTTCAAACTTGGTATAATCGTACACCCCGTCCTTATAAAATTCCGAAGAAGCGCAATCCAAACCGATCATAACGTCCTTACCAGGTTTATATCCAGCTTTTTCTATCGCTTTCATAATAGAATCCAATGCATCCTCCGTTCCCTCCAGAACAGGAGCAAACCCGCCTTCGTCACCGACAGCCGTACTCAATCCCCGGTCGTGCAATACTTTTTTCAATGTATGAAATACTTCTGCCCCCATTCGTAAAGCTTCCTTAAAACAGGAGGCGCCGATCGGCCGGATCATAAATTCCTGAAAAGCGATAGGGGCATCCGAATGAGAGCCTCCGTTAATAATATTCATCATCGGTACAGGCAATAACTTCGCATTACATCCTCCTATATAGCGATACAGAGGTATTTCCAATACATTAGCAGCAGCTTTAGCGCAAGCCAAAGATACTCCCAGCATCGCATTGGCACCTAAATTACACTTCGTCCTCGTCCCGTCCAATTCGATAAGCATCCGGTCGATTCCCACCTGATCCATA
>CABUYS010000145.1 GCA_902495835.1 uncultured Oscillospiraceae bacterium
AACAGGAAAGTCATTTGGTAATGTTATTTAGGCAGGATAACGAGAAAATTAATTGCGTCAAAGTAAAAATATTCATGTGCAGGAGAAAAAGCAGAAAAGTATCTGTATTAAAAACCGATTACATATGAGATGCTCGTTGAAGGTTAAATCTCAATGGGTATTTTATTTTTTTCTTAATTTTACACAGGATTATCATGTCACTTTGTTATTTTTTAAATACTCTTCCTTTGAAAGATGATATTTAAGCAGTCAATTAGTTTGTGAAAATCTTTATATAATAAACGATGCCTTCCTCTATTTTAACAGATTAAATTTTAATCTTAATAGCATGGTAAATATGGCAATAAGCATCCTCCAGCCTAGCTAGGGGTATTTCTTTAACGGGCGAAGCCATGTTTTGGTAGCCGCCTCTAAAGGAGGCTGATACGGTCTGACGCTTGCGAAGGATTCGTTGATTGATATCCATAAATAGAGTTATATTCTTAAATGTTAACTGTTATCTCAATTCATTTTCTTTATTATATAGCTCCTATTTTTAATATTTTATATTCATAAAGCATTTTACCACAAATACTATACGGTATTCGTGGTTTAACCTTTTATATGATAAATTTTATGTCATTCATTTTGAATGTCCTCCTTTTGATGTTTTATTTAGCAGTTTCCAGACCGCTATTACATTCTACATCAAAAGGAGTTTTTATTCCGTTCTTACATCGCTTAAGCTATCACTGAACCACGCGGGCTTTTGCGTGGTTTTCTACATACAAAGAAAATTTATCAATTGTAAATTTCAATAACATCTAACATTCAAAGATTAAATAACAAAAACATTTTTACCACCTATACTTGAAACTAAATAATTTTCTAACAATATAAAAAACACCAACAAACAAGAAATTTGAATGTCGCCGTATATAGATACTCAAACCAACCTTTTTGAGAAACACACGAATTATTTCCAGAAAACCAAATAACTTATATAAAGTAAAAAATACATGTTTTAATATCCCTATCCCCCATCTATAACAATTTTCATATTACGATGCATGGTTAAAACCTATTCAATACAGTAATAATAAACTCACAAAAGGAGTGATTTTCAGTGAATAAGCTTTACTTAAAAAGCGTGGACATAAATAAAATTCAAATACCCACAAATAATTATATATACAACCTGCCTATAATTAAAAATTTTAAAAAAATTAATTTTAAAAGACCCGTTACAATATTTGTAGGAGAAAACGGTATGGGCAAATCTACATTGATTGAAGCAATTGCCTTAAAATGGGGATTCAATCCCGAAGGCGGTGGAATTAATTTTAATTTTCAAACTAGGCTCACTCATTCCGAACTTAATAATTATATTAAACTTATAAAAACTCCTTATCATCCTAGAGACGGGTATTTTCTTCGTGCCGAATCACTTTACAACGTAGCATCCAATATTGAAGATTTGGATTCTGTAAAATGCAACGCTCCGCCGATATCAAAAGCTTATGGAGGAGAATCTCTTCACAACCAGTCTCACGGAGAAAGTTTCTTAAGTATATTTTTTAAACGTTTTTTTGGAAACGGTTTATACATACTTGATGAACCCGAAGAAGCACTTTCGCCTATTTCACAGATGTCGCTGTTAGTCAGAATTAATGAACTTGTTAATTTAAATTCTCAGTTTATTATATCAACCCACTCCCCTATACTTCTCACCTTTCCTCAAGCACAAATTTTTGAAATCAAAAAGAACGGTATATTCGAAAAACAATATTTTGAAACTGAGCACTATAAACTTATGAAAAATTTCTTTGAAAATCCAAATCAAATATTAAAATCTCTGCTGAAAAAATAAAATTTATTTTGTATTTATAAAAACAGCTAAACTTTTAAGTTCTCCTTTTGAGAGAACTTTTTATTTTTATAATAAAATAAAATATCACTCAATAGAATTAACTTCCAAAACTGTAAATTTATAAAAAACATATTTAAAAAGCAATTTGTAATAAAAATATAATAAAAAATCATTAAAATAAGTGAATAACGAAATAAAAAAATATATAAATAACAACAAAATATATTGAAAAAATCAATTAGTTATATTAAAATTAAACTTATTCAAAATAAATAGTAGGAGGGTAAATTAATGAAAAAATTTGGCGAAAAAAGTTTAAGATTTTTGCTTAGTTCCGCTTTGGTTTTGAACATGTTTATAGGAATGAGTATCAGTAAAGTAAACGGAATATCATTCGATGGTGGTAGCGGAACAGTAGAAGACCCGTATATAATAAGCACGGCGGAGCAGCTCGACGCTGTAAGAGATAATCATTCGGCAAGCTACAGACTTGCAAATGACATT
>CABUYS010000146.1 GCA_902495835.1 uncultured Oscillospiraceae bacterium
CACACGAGAAATCTTTGACGGAATTGGAAGCGCTGCTTGAAAATAACAACCTTGAGTTCGGTATGGATGTATCTAAGTATAAATTAGACAAGGAATAAGTAAAATGAGACATTGTAAGAAATTTAATCATCTGAATAGAAAAAGCGCTCATAGAAAAGCATTACTTTCTAATATGGCAGCTTCTTTGATTCTTCACAAAAGAATCTATACTACAGTTGCCAAAGCAAAAGCTTTGAAAATATATGTTGAGCCCCTGATCACCAAAAGCAAGAACGATAATATGCATTCCCGCCGTGTGGTGTTCAGTTACCTTGGACAAAAAGAAGCCGTTACCGAATTGTTCAAAGAAGTAGCCCCGAAAATTGTAAACCGTCCCGGTGGATATACCCGTATCCTTAAAACAGGAAACCGCATTGGGGATAATGCCGAAACTTGTATGTTGGAATTGGTGGATTTCAATGCTACTTATACCGAAGTAAAACAGGAAGTGAAGAAAACGGCTACCCGCAGAAGAAGATCTTCCGCTAAAAAAGCAACTGCTGACGTTTCTGACGCTGTAGTGGAAGAAGCTCCCCAATCTGCTGCTCCCGAAACGGAAGCTCCTAAAGCAGAATAACCTTATTCAACTCTTTATAAAAACCGTTTTGCTCAGACAGAACGGTTTTTTTTATGTCCGGCTGCAGACAAAAATGGGGGTTATTTATTTTCTTTTTCTTTTCTTATAGAGGCTTTTATTTAGAATTGTATCCTATTCCTGTTAATTTTTATAGGAATACGGAGTACTTTAGAATGACATTTTTTCTTCAGAAATCTGACGATTTAAACAGTAATTTAAAAATAGATAACAGTCGTGATTTGAATTATCAATATAATTATTTAAGTTTGTTGAATAAGGCCAGCCGTTTGGGAGTTCCTCAAGCCCGTTACCGTTATACGGCCGGAGGAGAAAAGTTGGGCGTAACGAATTATTCTGGCTGAGATTACGATTACCGGGGTTCTTTTTACAGAAGGGAAATTCGTTAGAAAAAAATTAAAAAAGAACTGAATCTGTGAAATGGAGCAGAAAATTATTGGTAATTATGAGTAAAATATTTTTGAAAAGCTCTTTTTTATATTATTTGTTTTAATATCATTAGCCGTAATCGTTTATGAGATAATATTTAATATAAGTCAAATGGTTCATATTAAGTATTGTTTTAATGACGGTCTTCCGAATGGTAATATGGGATGTTTGTTACCTATTTGTGAACGAGAATATTTTTATGAGTTAATTATAACTACAAAGGTGATAGTTGTTTATGCTATTTTTGGACTGATTTTATCCGTTTATTGTATAAGAAAAATAGATCATTATAATGTGTAATTTTGATAGTCATAAATGATAATAAAAGAGTCCTGTTGACTAAATTACTTTGGTTAACGGGATTTTATTCTGCATTTTTGAAACGATGAAATCGGGTAAATTTGCTAAACCTGCAGGCAGCGGTATCGGAAAGAATACTCTTTAATAAGAATCTTAAAGGTCCGGATTCTTTCCGTATATCTGTCAATCAGGGGAATAGTGGTGTATAGAGGGATTTTACACTGGTTGAACAAGTGGAAAATATATTAGGGGTTCACGAGTATACCGGTCATGGGGTTCGTAAATACGGTGATCATAATAAAACTCATTATATGGCTTATGACTTGCAGGTAGATCATCCCAGTTGGCAAAAATGTACGCCGGTATTTAGGGGAGATATCATGCGACGATATAAGCGTACCGTAACAGAAGAGAATCCTGATTATTATTATAGAGTATATGATAAATTTGTAAAATATTGATATAAATGAAACTTTTCAAGATTTTGTTTTTGATCATTCTGTTTTTTCCGGAAAGAGAAATAGTTTTCGGAAAAAGTCAGAAGGATGGCATAACTATTACCATAGATAGTGCCTACAGTAATCAGTATCCGAAAGGTAATTATTTTATAGGTATGGTCTTTTTGGATATAACTGTGATCAATCGAAGTGATAGTGTTGTAACTGTTTATATGCCGGAAATCCCGCCTCCCCCTCCGAGTGAAAGGGATGGTTTTGATTGTTACGGAATATTTCGTTCTGATACGCTGGAATTAGGTACGATTTATTCTTCACTGATCTTAGAACCGAATACTTTGGAGAGCCGCCAATATATCTATGGTAATGGAAAGGAGGATACGCTTTATGAAAAATACGGTTATCATTCTCCTCAAAAGTTTTTGCAGGATTTGGTTCGTGAAAGCCGTTATTATTTTATATTCGACCGTCGTGATACCTGTATGGTAGAATCCGATTCGACCTTAGAAATCCAATTTTTAGGACG
>CABUYS010000147.1 GCA_902495835.1 uncultured Oscillospiraceae bacterium
GAAATCTGCGCGCTTACGTACGTTTCCCAGTATTCGGCAAGCACGTGCGAATCGATATGCCGCCCCTCGCGTTCCACGGCGGCAAGCCATACAAGTTGCAAATCCACGTCGTCGTTTGGTATAGGCGAAGAAATATCCTGCATAAACCAATCGAGATTATACACGCCGCGATAACATTCAAACGGCGCGCCCAGCGTTCCGCCTATATTTTTTCCCGTATAACAACCTCTTACTTTATCGGAATAGGTTTTAAAATCAAGTTTCATATGCGTTATGCCTCTTCTTTTTAGTAAACAATATTTTTGTAACGAAATATTGTTTTATATTATTATAACATTATTATACCCTATTTTCAATAATAAAAATCTACGATTTTATTACAAAATTCTTTTATTGTAAAATAGTTTCGTCGGTAAGAGATAATAACGGTAAGTTGCGCCCTTTAAAAACTCGCCCGGCGAGCGGTTTTCCTTTACAAAAAACGCACTGTTCCATAACTTAAAAAGTTACTTCGCAGTGCGCCGCAGCTTGGCGTTGCGCAACAAAAAAATCTTTGCTTCCTCTTCTTCGCCGCCCGCAAACGCTTTCCCGTCCGCACATTCCGATTAACGAATATTTTCCATGAAATTTATCTTCGGGCTCCTCTCGCGAATTATTATCGCAACAAACAGGATTCTTACAATTTTTATTCGATTATTTTGAAATTAAAGCCGAAAATCCAAAACGGCACGAAAAAGAAATGCAATCAATAGTGAAAGGGATTTCCGAAAAACACAACAAAAAATACCAAATATAATAGAAAACAGCCTTCAAATGATAGCTTAAAGTTGGATATTCGTAAAAGAACATCCGACTTTTTAATTTAATATAAAAAACATAGGAGAGAACAAGGATAAACGTTCTCTCTTTTTTTATGCCGTTTCGAGGGGTGATTTCCTATTTACGGTGAGAAAAATTATAATATTAACAGTAAATCGAAAGGAGTTTTCAATGAAATACTAAAACTGTAAGCGATAAAACGATAAAACAAGTTCTTTTTCTGTTTACTAATATCTTATTCATAAAATTATTCTCCCATATAAATATTGCAAATATAAGTTATAAAAATGTTTAATTATTGTGCTCTTTTTCTTCCAACTCTCTGATTTTTTTATCTATGTATTTGCAAATAAAGATACATAACAGTATAAGTCCAAGCGCAATCCCGAACAATATTAAACTTACCCACCATATTTCAGGCATAGCAACAAGAATAATTACTGCCAACAATAAAAATACTGTAGCAGCGATAGGCATCATTACACTTAAAATCTTACGATTTAATTTATATACATCTAATAATGAATATGTTTTCATATCAGATCCTCCTTGTTTATATATTATGATTGCCGATTGTAAAAGTCAAAAAAGTCAATCGGCAAAAGGCTTTTTTGATGTTAAAACAACTGATTTTTCTCCGTTTTTGTAGTATAATATATTTGCAAAAACAAACAAAAACAGAGAAAAAATCATGCGAATTAAGAATGTGCAAATATCCTTTGAAGATATTTACAACCATGTATCCGACTCTATGGAAAAACAAGATTGCAAACTTGTTTCCCTTTTAGACGAACACATCAACCTTGACGAACTTATCCCTTACGAATTTAAACGTGCAATCAGTTTTTATTAAAAGATTTCTGCGCTTTTTCAGTTCCTGCCGCGATTTAATCTTTCAACAGCCCAATTCTTCCACGTAATTTACGTATTCCAGTTCCGAAATCGCGGAAATAATATCGTCGTGTTTTACTTTCTGCCCGACTTTTTTCTTATCTATCGAAAGCGACACCGAATAGACGAAAAGTCCCGTATTCATATATGCGGTATTCAATTCTATATCGTCTACTTTCAGCCCGAGTTTTCTTATCACGGCGATAAATTCCTGCAACGAATTTTTATTGTTCAATTCCAGATGGATTTCAAAATAATCCGAACGGCGTTTCAGCGCGTATTCAAACCGCATAAAACCCGTCAGGCACAGCATAAACGCCGCAAAGGCAACCAACGCGATCAGATATAAATCCAGACCGATCAATACGGACAGGATGCTGTTTCCCCACAACGCCACCGACGTGGTAAGCCCCTTTATCTGACTTTTGGAACTGTATAAAATCGTATTTGAACTGACGATTGCCAGCCCGATTACGGTTGCGCCCGTTACTACGGGGATGCTTACTCCGTATTCCGTAATCAAAAATTTATCCACCGTGGCGGCAAGCGCGGAAACAAGAGATACCAGCATAAACGTACGCAGCC
>CABUYS010000148.1 GCA_902495835.1 uncultured Oscillospiraceae bacterium
ATAATATGCTTAGCAATATAAGGGAGCTTGTGTTGTAAGTATGAAAATAACAAAGAAAATTTTAGCAGGAACTTTAGCACTAATGAATGTTTTTACTGTGTTAAGTGCTGAGCCAGTAGAAATTGAAAAATTGCCTGACACTTCCACAACTGCAAAGGATAAAAAATCAAAACATGAATCAATTAAAAAGAAATTAGTCAAAGAAGTTGCAAAAGCAACTGGGACAGCAGCTGCATTTTGCGGAGTTGTTGCTTTAATTAGAAATATTTTTAAAACGTGCAACGAGAAAGAGCGAATTAAAATCATAGATAATTCTCTAATAATTTTTGAATGGTATTCTATAGCAAAAATTAGAGATTACATAGAAAAATTTT
Source organism: uncultured Oscillospiraceae bacterium (assembly GCA_902495835.1). Lineage (GTDB taxonomy): Bacteria > Bacillota > Clostridia > Oscillospirales > Acutalibacteraceae > UMGS1491. Next base: position 375 of record CABUYS010000148.1, read on the forward strand.
CAGGAGAATCAAGATTAAAAGAAGTTCTTGAGCGTTTATTTAGTGTTTTAGATGGAAATGCAGGATTATTAAATGAGCAGAAGATAATAAGCGATTTGGAATATGCGTTCCATTTGATAGAATCCGGCAATGATACTTTAAAAATTTCCATAGAAAGTGAATTTGGAACAAAAGTTTTAAAAAAACGTTTTTGTTGCGATTCTAAATGGTGTTCTCCGCTTGATATAAATGAAGAATTTTCAAAAATGGAATCTAATTTTGCCTGCGACAAATGTGATACAATTAGTATTTTTGTAGAAGGAGGTGCTAATGGTTTTCATAATATTGAAAATTTTATGGAAATTATGTGTGAAAAAGATAAAAAATGTTATCGTTATAGTTTAACAGCTGTGGCAATGTGTGGTGAAAAGAATGGTTTTTTTACTACAGCTTACCTGGAAAATATGGACGCCGGACGCTGGGAAGCACATTCGTTTGAAAATGAAATTTGTACTGATTCAATTGAAAGTCAGCTTTTTACACTTAAGAAAAGTGTAAATCTAATTTATACGAAACAAAAATAAAACATAACTTAAAGCCTCGGCAAATTGCCGGGGCCATTTTTGAAATAAATATTCATTAATTGTTAAAATAATATTGATTTTTGTCGAAAATAGTAGTATAATATGCTTAGCAATATAAGGAAGTTTGTGTTGTAAGTATGAAAATAACAAAGAAAATTTTAGCAGGGACTTTAGCACTAATGAATGTTTTTACTGTGTTAAGTGCTGAGCCGGTAAAAAATGAAACGCCGTCTAGCGATTCCACAAGTGCAAAGAGTGAGAAACCAAACGATAAGTCAACTAAAAAGAAATTAGCAAAAGTAGCAGCAGGGACAGTAACTACACTGTGTGGGGCAGCTGCTTTAACTGGGTATATTTTTAGATTACGTGAAGAGAAGGAACGATTGAAATTCTTATATATTTCGCACCTAGTTCTGGCATGGTATGTACTTCCAGGATTTAAAAATTGTATAAAAAAAGGAGGTAGGTTACAAGAATATACTCAGTATCTATTTAATGTTCTAAGTGATAAGGAAGCAGCTGATAAAAATCATGTAAAACAAGCTTTAGAGCGCTTGTGTTTTCTTGCGGGTTCTGGTAGGGTTATGCCGCATTGTGATGATTTTGGAAGGAACCCTGAGAAATTATATGGACGGAATGCAAGTATGGCTTGTATAGAGTGGTTATGTGATTGTTATTACTCCAATGTTGACGTGTATGAAAAATTTTTCAAAAAAGAATATTGGCCTGAAGATATTCCGAATAATATGATTAGTGTTTATGTGAATTCATGTGTAAGAAATCGTTATGGTTTGAAAAATTTTATGAAAATTAAATCTCCGAGGAATTCAGAAGTTTATAATTTAATGGCAATTATGGTGTGTGATGAAAGAAATTATTGTTTTAACACGATTTACTTGAAACAGGCAAACGGAAAATGGAATAGGTGTTCGTTTGATGGCGTTAAAGAAACACTTGATGATAGTTCAATTGAAGCTAAGTTTGTAAAACTTACTACAGATGCAAATTTGATTTATACAAAAGATTGGTGATAATTTTTTAAAATTCATTTAACAGCATAGCACTAAAGAAAATATTAAGGCTTCGGAAAAGTATCGAGACAATTTTTGTAAAGTGGTATTTGTCAATCGTTAAAATAGTGTTAAATTTTAACCAAAAATATGATATAATATAGCTATGTTTAAAACGTAAAGGAGTTTGTGATATGAGTATGAAAATAACAAAGAAAATTTTAGCAGGGACTTTGGCATTGATGAGTACTTTTACAGCGGTAAGTGCAGCGCCGGTAAAAAATGAAACGCCGTCTAGCGATTCCACAAGTGCAAAGAGTGAGAAACCAAACGATAAGTCAACTAAA
>CABUYS010000149.1 GCA_902495835.1 uncultured Oscillospiraceae bacterium
AATTTTGCCACGCAGGTCCGTTTCCTTTTTCGTTTGAAGTGTATGCGGATGATGGGAATGAACCTCCCCAAATTGACGAACAACCTGTTGCGTTGGCTATAAACATTCTGTCTCCGAAAAGCTGAGTTGCCAATTTGGCATAGGGAGTTTCTCCGCACCCTGCACACGCTCCGGAAAATTCAAGCAAAGGTTTTTTAAACTGACTTCCTTTAATTGTAGATTTTTTAAATTTTTCAAATACTGCCTTTTTTGACGGAAGTTTTTGAGTATAATCAAATGCTTCTTGTGAATCAAGTTCATATTTTGATTCTTTCATTTCCAGAGCTTTGTTTTTTTTCATTCCGGGGCAAACTTCCACGCAGCTTTCGCATCCTGTGCAGTCTTTGCTTGAAATTACTATTGAAAAATTCAAATCCGGTATACCCATCATTTTTTTGGATTTTAATGTTTTGGGAGCGTTTGAAACTTCTTCATTTGTAAGGGCGGCAGGACGTATAACCGCATGAGGGCATACGAGCGAACACAAACCGCACTGAATACAATTTTCGGGAATCCAGTGAGGAATAAAACTTGCAGTTCCTCTTTTTTCAAACGCAGAAGAGCCGAGAGGTATAGAGCCGTTAGCATAGGGCAAGAACGCAGAAACAGGTAAATCGTCTCCTTTTTTTGAAGAGACAGGGAGTAGGATGTTTTTTACGAATTCCTGCAAATTTTTATTTTGAGAATAAGTTTTATCCGAAATATTTTCATTATAGCTTAAATTCTTCCACGATTCGGGAACATTTATTTTTTTCAATTTTTTCATACCGTATTCGGCGGCAAGACAGTTAAGATGTACGACATTTTCTCCTTTTTTTGAATAGGATTTGTTTACGGCTTTTTTTATTAATTCAAGTGAAGTTTTTTCGTCAAAGATATTTATTATTTTAAAGAAAGCCGATTGAAGAACTGTGTTGATTCTTCCGCCAAGACCTAGTTCTCTGCTTATGGTTGTGGCGTCTACGGTGTAAAAATTTATATTGTTTTGAGCGATATATTTTTTTATTTTGTTAGGTAACACTTTCTCCAATTCGTTTTCGTCCCAAATACAGTTGAGAAGAAAACTTCCCTTAGGTTTTAAATCTTTGAGCATGTCATATTTATAGATATACATAGGTGTATGGCAAGCGACAAAATCAGCTTTGTCAACGTAATATGTCGATTTTATAGGGGAGTCGCCGAATCTTAAGTGAGATACGGTGATTCCTCCTGATTTTTTTGAATCATACGAAAAAAATCCTTGTACGTTTTTATTTGTGTTTTCGCCTATTATTTTTATTGTGTTTTTAGATGCTCCGACGGTTCCGTCTGAACCTATTCCCCAAAACTTACAGCAGTACGTGTCAGCAGGTATTGTGTTTATTTCGTCTTTTGCTTCGAGAGAAAGATGAGTTACGTCATCATTGATTCCTATTGTGAATTTTGTTTTTGGATTTTCTGAATTCATATTTTCATATACGGCAATTATCTGTCCCGGAGTTGTGTTTTTTGAACTTAAACCATAACGCCCGGAATAGAGTTTCAATGATTCTTTTTTTTCTTCCTTAAGAGCCGCTAAAACATCCAAATAGAGCGGTTCGGCAATTGAACCTGGTTCTTTGGTTCTGTCCAGAATCGATATTGTTTTGACGCTTTTCGGAATTTCTTTTAAAAGATGTTTGGCCGAGAAAGGACGATAAAGATGCACTTTTATTAATCCGACTTTTTCCCCTTTAGAGGAAAGATAATCAATAACTTCTTCTATTGTTTCGCAAACAGAACCCATTGCTATTATTATTTTTTCTGCATCTTTTGCTCCGTAATAATTAAATGGTTTGTAATTGGTTCCGTTTTCCTTATTTATTTCATTCATATAGTTTTCAACAATTTCAGGAATTTTGTTGTAAAATTTGTTGCAAGCTTCTCTGTTTTGAAAATACACATCGTCGTTTTGAGCCGTTCCGCGTAAAGATGGATTTTCGGGGTTCAGAGCGTTTTTTCTGAAGTTTTCCAAAGCTTTTTTATCTACCATTTTTTCAAGTTTAGAGTAATCTGTTAGTTTTATTTTTTGAATTTCATGAGATGTTCTGAATCCGTCAAAAAAGTGTATAAAAGGAACGCTTCCTTTAATTGCACTTAAATGAGAAACGCATGCAAGGTCGAATGCTTCTTGCGGATTGTTCGACGCAATCATTGCATAACCTGTTTGACGGCAAGCATATATGTCCGAATGGTCGCCGAATATGGAAAG
>CABUYS010000150.1 GCA_902495835.1 uncultured Oscillospiraceae bacterium
GGGTAGACGAGGTGCCGCCAAAGCACCTTTTTTGTGATAATGTTCCGGTTTGATTTCGGCCTCTATTGTCATCGGTTTTCCAAATCCAATAAACTGCCCGGCAATCGCATTCCGACTGTCAGACGATCCTCCCTGAATCATAAAATTCTTTATAACCCGATAAAATAAAGTTCCATCATAATGACCCGCTTTTGCCAAACGAATAAAATTATCCCGGTGAATAGGGGTATCGTTATACAATTTTATTTTCATATTCCCCAAATTTGTTTCGATTAAAGCCATTACTTCTTTTTCCTGAGCATGTAAAAAAATCGGGAATATAAGCCACAAACAAAATATCCATTTTTTCATAACTAAAATATATACATTCTTCTCTTAAAATCACATCCGATTATAGCAATTTTTTCACCAAATATTTGACCGGGAAATAAGAAGCAATATAACCGATCAGTAAAACAGTTAATAAAATAAATGCAATATCTCCAAAAACCAATTTGACCGGATAAGCTTCTATGATATAATTTCCTTCCCCCAATTTAATGAAACCGAACGTCTGTTGTAAAAAACAAATTAAAACCCCTAAAATCAACCCGATAAAAGCTCCCACATAGGTAATCAGGTTTCCTTCCGTCCGGAATACCGAAATAATTTTTCCAGACGTCATTCCTAAAGCTTTATAAGTAGCCAAGTCTTCTTTTTTATCTAAAATAAGCATCGATATTGATCCCACAATATTAAAAGATGCAATAAATAATATAAAAAGCAAGACCAAAAATACGACCAGTTTTTCAGACTTCATCATAGCATAGAAAGAACGATTCAACTCGTATTTATCTTCTACTTTAAAATTCTCACCACTTATTTCTTGCAACTGAACTTTTACTTTTTCTAAGACTTCAGGATTTTTCAGTTTGATTTCAATTTTTGAAATCTCTTTCTGTAAACGAAATAATTTCCGGGCAAAATGAATGTCTGTAAGAATGTACTTGCTGTCTATTCCCTGCTGGGAAGAAAAAAAACCTATAGGATAGGAAGATTCCGTATTTAAGGCAGCATTTAAAGACGAAGCTTCTTTATTGGGATAATAGAACACCAAAGGAGTTAAAAAATTTAATCCTATTCCTAATTCCGCAGCTATCCCCTGTCCTACGACAGAAGCATAAAGATCTCCTTCCTGCAATTGAAACTCTCCCTGTACCATGTTTTTTTGCAAACCGGTAGTTACACCGTAATCCGACAGTACGCCTTTCACTACTACAGGTTTCAAACGATCTCCATATTTCAATAGAGCATTTTCTTCTACTACAGGATTAAAATAAGCAATATCAGTATGAATAAGAAGAGCTTTGTAAGACAAACTATCAAAATTTGTAAATTTTCCTTTTATCGGAGAAATAACCAAATCTGGATTCATACTGTCTGTACTCTTCTGCAAAATCAAATCAATACCATTAAAAACAGAGAGGATTACGATCAAAGCCGTCGTACCTATGGCTACCCCCGCCACACTAATGGCAGAAATAATATTAATGGCATTTTGCTTCTTTTTGGAAAAAAGATAACGCCGTGCTATAAAAAAGGACAGCTTCATTTCCGTTTTTTTTGAATGGGTTTGATTCTTAAACCCACACTGAGTTTACAAGCAATTTTATTTCTCGACTTCACTTCCGTTTAAAAGAAATACAAAGACAAAAATCGTAAAATATTTCCATAAGTCCAATGTCCACCTTTCTCGACGGCTTTACAGACGTTTTATATTTTAAAAGTTTATATCCCACCTTTCTAACTGGATTTACGGATATTTTTTATTTTAAAAATTCACCTTATACCTTTCAAACTGACTTTACGAACGTTTTTTATTTTAAAAGTTCATCTATTTTTTCAATATAATCCAAGCTATCGTCTACAAAAAAACGCAATTCCGGAATAATCCGCATTTGTTTACCCACTTTTTTACCCAAAATAAAACGGATCATTTTATTTTTATCGTTCAAACTATTCATTGTGGCCTCTATCCGTTCAGAAGGGAAAATACTCACATATACTTTAGCATACGAAAGATCAGGACTGACTCTTACCGTCGTCACAGTGACCATTGCTCCCACTATTATCTCTTTACATTCTTTTTGAAACATCTCACTCAAATCCCTCTGTATCAAACGAGAAACCTTATTTTGTCTAATCGAATCCATCACTTAATCATTTATAGAATAAAAAATTTCTACAAATATAAATCTATAATGATATACTAAAAATATAATAAAA
>CABUYS010000151.1 GCA_902495835.1 uncultured Oscillospiraceae bacterium
ATTTTGATGACTTAAACTTAATCACTATACTCAAATCGATGTTGTTTTACTTAAGTTATAATCTTACGTGCATAGCGCGCGATTTTTGTACTACGCAAATCGTAGCTCTTTGAGTTAAAACGTAATTTAAAAATATCGCAGTTAGTTTTTTAACTGCGATATTTCTTTTTCCATTCCTGAAACATCAAGATTATATCTCTTGAGCTGAGATTCAACTGTACCGTGAGGTACAAATTCATCATCTATAGCCCTGATTTTATAGGTTCCGTTATAACCTTCGCACATTAGCAATGAACCGAATTTTTCCGCTATTCCGCCGGATTTTATGGATTCTTCAAAAAATATTATATGTTTGAAATTTAAAGATTCTCTCACGGCATTTATATCAATCGGATATATTACATTCAGTTTAAGCACGCTAACACAGTCGAATTTGTTTGCAGCAAAATATGCATTTGAAAAAATTCTTCCATACGTAACAACTAAAATTTCCGAATCTTTGTTACCATAAAAATCATAAGGATTACCTGTATATTTAAAACTTATCGGCTTTTCATATTCCGAACCTCTGGGATATCGAATTGCCGACAAATTTCTGGATGCAAAGACCGCATTTTCCAGCATGGGATTCACTTCTTCTAAAAATGACGGAGAATAAACTTCAATATCGGGAATAGTGCTTAAAAAAGGTACATCAAATATCCCTTGGTGAGTTTCACCGTCTTCACCAACTAGGCCGGCTCTATCCACTGCCAAAACCATTTTAAATTTTTGCAGAGATACATCATGTATGATTTGATCATAGGCTCTTTGCAAAAAACTGGAATACACTGCAAATACAGGTATCAAACCTCCTGCGGCGAGTCCTCCTGAAAACGTAACTGCATGCTCTTCCGCAATACCCACATCAAAAAATCTTGACTTATACCTGCTTTTAAATTCCGTAAGTTCCGTACCTATAGTCATAGCAGCGGTAACGGCACAAATTCGAGGATCACTTTCAGCAATTTTACAAATAGAACTTCCAAAGACCGAAGAAAACGTTTTTTTATTTTTAGAAGAATTAACTCCGGTCAAGGCATTAAAAGAAGAAACTCCATGATAAATTTTTGGATTTTTTTCCGCAAATTTATAACCCTTCCCTTTATTTGTCATAACATGAACAACAACGGGTTTATTAAGATTTTTTGCGATATTTAAAACTTTTTCCAACTGATCAAAATCATGACCATCAATAGGACCGTAATAAGCAAACCCCATATCTTCAAAAACAATGTTCTTATACACAACTTTTTTAACCGCGGACTTTGAACGTTTCATCCAGTGTTTAACCTTTAGACCAAGAGATGTTCTATTAAGTATTCTTTCAAGAGCGTTTTTTGCTTTCATGTAAGAAGGCCTTATACGTGCTGCAGAAAGATATCTTGCCACTGCTCCTACATTTTTTGAAATAGACATCTTGTTGTCATTGAGAACAATTATAAAATTTTTCTTAAATCTTCCGGCGTTATTTAAACCTTCATAAGCAAGTCCACCGGTCAAAGCACCGTCACCTATAACGGCAATTACATGACCCGGTTCATCAAAAATTTTCTTTGACTCAACCAAACCCAAAGCTGCAGATATCGACGTGCTGCTGTGCCCCGCCGTAAAGGAATCGTAAGGACTTTCCATACGATTGGTATAACCCGATATACCGCCCTCGGTGCGAATAGTATCAATTTTGTCAAATCTGCCCGTAAGCATTTTATGGACATAACTTTGATGACCAACGTCCCATACAATCCTATCAAAAGGGTTATTAAAAACTTTATGCAAAGCCACGGTTAGTTCAACCACGCCTAAATTAGAAGACAGGTGACCTCCGTTGTTCGCAACGGTTTCTATTAATTTTTTACGTATTTCTGAACAAAGTTCATTCGGATTTTTAATTTTTTCTAAATCTTGAGGTGAATTTATTTGACTTAACAAGGGATATTTATTATTCATAAACTATACAAAACTTCTTTCCACTTATATTGTAAATCATTTACCTCATTATACCATATTTTAATATATTTTAACATACTCTAAACATTAAAAAATTTGCAAAATCTTTCAAAAAAGTTGTATCACTATCCAAAACATCAAGCTCTGCCTTAGCTTTTTCGGTAAGTTCTTTTACTGTTTCGACTGCATTAGGACTTTTTAAATGCGAAAGATTTTTTACATCTTTATCTAAAATATCGTCCACAATTTGAAAACAAA
>CABUYS010000152.1 GCA_902495835.1 uncultured Oscillospiraceae bacterium
CACGATATACGACATTCGGCATTCGAGCCTTCACAATAGAAAGAAGTAAAAAACTCTCCGTATTCATCTTTATTCAATTCATTACTAATCCATATCCATTTTGACTTTTTAAATACACGCATAATTTTTATATCCAATATATAAGTTTTCACTAAAAACGGCGTATAAGCAAACTATCTTACCGTTGTGCAATTTTTATCGATATATCTAAGCGCCTCCACAAAATACTCCGGTTTTAATCTTTGAGAATTGTCCCATTGCATACTTTCGATATATAACAAAAGCGTTCTGCATATCAGATTTATATATTTTGCATCAAATTCACTTGATCTTGTATCAATCCCATCAAAATACGCAGCACTATATTCGATAGAATTTATATGCGCCGAATCCAACTTGAAATATATTATACCATCGGCATTTAAAAGGTTGTCGTATAATTCGGGCGAAATTATATCGCAAGCCTTTCTCATTAAATCGCAAGGTACATATAAATCGCGATATTCGTGGTTTTTACATTTTTCTTTATGGTAATGAACATCTTGCGGTCGAATAATTGAAATATCGGTATACTTCAACATAATATCTCGATTTTTATATGAATTTATTATTTCGCCCGACAAAACATAATTTATTTCCCAAAACGTATGCTTGTGCTTTGCATAACAAATATTGAAACATCTTCTCGTATAGGCGCAGAACTTAATTGAGTCCTCGTTAAAAATCAATACGTCATTTTTCATCTCTCATCTCCCCAAAATATCTGACTCGTTATATTTCTGTTTTTCAGCTTTAACAACATGTCGATTTTACATTTTTACTGCTAATATTTTTAATCCTCAATAATTTCAACTATATCATTAACCGAACAATTTAGCGCCGAGCATATTTTAAGCAACGTTTCGGTTGTAACTGTCCCATTGTGAGACAACTTATTAAGTGTAAAATTACTAATATTTGCCATCTCGACAAGGTCTTTTTTCTTTAAGTCCTTATCTATTAAAATTTTTCATAGTGGTTTATACGAAATTTTACTCATAAAAACATCTCCATTTTCATCCAGATTTATTATATCACTTATTGATTATTTTTTCAAGTGAAAATATAGTTATCGCGATGTTTTTCATAGTGACACATTATTTTCTTTCTATTATTAAAAAGCAATTTGATTTTGTTCTGCAATTCTTTGAATGTTGTTTTTTATACATCGTAAAAAGAACCAAACAATTTTCTTACGCTATTTACCAACAAAACAATCGCCTATTATTAAAGAATTTTATTTTCTTCAAGATGTAACGATTTAAGCCAATCTTCTTTTTCTTGTTTTATCTTTTCATAACACGTTCCGCCGGGATTGCAATACGACAACAATAAATTATAACGTTTTAATTTGTTTCTTACCGCGTCGTGCGGATTGTCATCGTCGGCACGAGGTTTTTTATAACCAATATAAAAATATAAATAACTTTTCCAACTATACGCTTTTAACCCTCGCTTTACCGCTCGCTTACAATATCTTCGCCAACAAAGCCGTAAAGACGATTTGTGTTTACACATTTGAAATTCTTCCCATTTGAAATCAATAGCAAGAAAACCTTCTCCTCGTCTGCTACGCTCCGGAAATAAAATATAATTTATCTCATCATCGGAAAGATTCAATAATTCTTCCGCTTCGATTTTAACCATATTTAACCGTTCCACAACTTTCCAAACAGTCATCCGGGAACAACTGCAAAGGGTAGCAACCTGCGTATTATTGTTTCCTTTTTGATGATATTCGATAATTAGGCTATAATTTGCCATAAAAATCTCCTTTTTCTTGCCCCTTTATGATACAGCAGTACCTATTGCTGCGTGTAAAAAAGCGGGAACACTCACCTTTTTCAGGGCAAATTTTCGATTAAAAACTAAAAAAGACAAGAAAAAAGGCAACCGCTCTTTTGCAAGAACGATTGCCTTCCTAACGTTTTATTGTAAAATATAGTGCTTTTTAGCCGATTTTGGCTATTTTTGCTTTACCTAAGGTTGCGGATATTCGCCTTGGGGGGAAGCTGTCAACAAAGTTGACTGATGAGGGGCAGTTGCAATATCGTTTAAACTCATTCTTGCAGAAAACAAGTTGCCCCTCTCATCACCTTGCTTCGCAAGGAGCTTCCCCCGAGGGGGAAGGTTATATTTTTTCGCCTTATTTCTTGGCTTCCCCTTGGGGGGAAGCTGTCAACAAAGTTGACTGATGAGGGG
>CABUYS010000153.1 GCA_902495835.1 uncultured Oscillospiraceae bacterium
AATAAAGGAGCTCCGGGAGGATGTCCTACCTGTAACCCCACCGAGGTCGTGATGAATTCACCGCAGTCCCATAAACTTGCAGTCGGTTCCACTGTAAGAATATAAGTGATACTGGCGATGACAAATGTAATCCAACCTGCGATATTGTTTACAAGCTGAAAACTTAAATGAGGATGATTTTTAATTTTATACATTTGCAATAAGTTGATTTTATAATTCAAATTGTTTTCCCTTACATAATATAAATTTTGGTTTTTCTTGAAAACTCTCTACCAAAATTACGAAGGACGAAAATAATTATTTTGATTGAATTTTTGTGCTTTTTTTTGCTGTAAATAGAAAAAGTTTTACATTTGCACCGTCTTTGACAAAATGATTGTCCCATTGTGTAATGGTAGCACAGCAGATTTTGGTTCTGTCAGTCCAGGTTCGAATCCTGGTGGGACAACTTTTATGTTCGTTAAATTTCCTACGAGCCGCTGTATTACAGCGGTTTTTTTAATATCTCCCGGAGCCGGGGAAAATAATCATTTTCGGATCAATCAAAATTCTTTGTCATTTTACACACTAGGGACGTGCCCTAATGTGTAATTTTTGCATTATTTTTTCCGGGAAATTTAGAAAAGGTTTATGATAAGGGTAATTGGTCTTTTTCGCCAAAAAGGTCCGTCCCTCTGGTGCATTATTTCCTTTTGGGCTGGTTTGCTTAGAAAAGTACATGTAGATTTTTATAATTATTTTTGTAGCAGACGATATGTAAATGTCTGGAATTGTAAATAGATTTGATGGGGGAGAGGGAGTGCAAGTGGGTGCCTATGTCTTTGGTCCTGTTTGGTAACGAAAGCATATCCCTTTGTCCTGTTTGAACTTTAATCTGGTAAAATTGTATTTATGGTAACATTGAGAATCATGTTGGATAGGCAAAAAATGAATGCTAAACATGAATGTCCAGTTGTCCTGAAACTTGTACAGGGACGGAGACGTTGTTTTATCCCCTTAGCCTTGAAAGTGAAATGGGAGGATTGGAATTTTAAAAAATCTTTGTTAAAAGAAAAACGAGGTACTCTAGAAGAGAAAATAGAGCAACAGAAAGGCAATTTGTACCTAGAGAGTGAGGTTTTAAAAATCAAGAAAATTTTATTGGATTTTACTATGATGGAAGAAGATTATACCTTGGAAGAGGTTGTAAAATCATATCAGTATCCGACTTCTACTGGTGGATACGTATACGATTATATGCGAAATATTGTCGATTCTCTGGAAAAATTAGGGAAAAACGGTAATTCAAATGTTTACAGGGGAACGATGGGTGTGCTTCAAAATTTCCATCCCGAACAGGATCTTACGTTTGAGGGAATAAATTATAGTTTTATAAAAAATTTCGAGATTTATTTGCAGCGGAAGGGCTGTAAGGTCAATACGATTTCTCTTTATCTTCGTACGCTTCGTTCTGTCTATAACCGGGCCATACGGGACGGTATTGTTGCGGAGGAATATTATCCGTTTAAAAAAATCACCATTCGAAAAGAAAAGACCATGAAGCGGGCTATTTATAAAGAGGAAATCGCAGCAATCCGGGATTTGAATATTTCTTCTTGTCGTATGGGATTAGCCAGGGATATTTTTTTGTTCAGTTTTTATATGAGGGGAATGTCGTTTAAAGACATCGCTTTTTTGAGTGTATCCAGTATAGTGGGAGAGCGTTTGTATTATTCCCGTCAGAAAACGGCACAGAAATTAAATATAAAGATAACGGATAAAGCTTGGGAAATCATACGTAAATATAATGATTTATCCGATCGGACGAGTTATATTTTTCCTTTGATTCAATATCCGGGTAAAAATGAATACCATCAATATAAAAATGCTTACCGGGAGGTAAATCGTCGTTTAAAATTAATTGGAACGATGTTGCATTTTCATTTCCCTTTGACAACTTATGTGGCTCGTCATTCGTGGGCTTCTATTGCAAAGCGTTCTGGGATACCTATTTCTGTCATCAGTGAAGGTTTGGGACATGATTCCGAAAGGACAACGCAGATTTATCTGGATAGCTTTGAAAATAATGTTTTGGATGCTGCCAATGAAATTATTACAGATTTTTGACGTTTTGGGAAAATAAGAATTAAAAAAAATGTAATTTCCCTATTGGTAAAATTTGGCGATATAGCAAATATTTGTATCTTTGCATCGCTAAATAAAAAGCCCAAATGGCGAAATTG
>CABUYS010000154.1 GCA_902495835.1 uncultured Oscillospiraceae bacterium
ATATATAGGAAAGTATAAAAAACATTCTTTAATCGCACCGGTATTTGTAACTTTGGAAGCACTCATGGAAATAATAATTCCTTTTCTTACTTCCAATTTAATAGACTACGGTATTGACAAAGGCGACATGCAATACATTACAAAAATGGGAATATGCATTTTGATTTGTGCAGTTTTATCCATAATTTTTGGATGTATCGCCGGGAGAAGCACAGCTATTGCTTCAGTCGGATTTGCAAAAAATTTAAGAGAAGAAATGTACCGCAAAATACAAAAATTTTCATTTTCCAATATAGATAAATACTCCTGTGCGAGCATAATAACAAGGCTTACAACCGATACGGCTCACGTTCAGGAAGCTTATGAAACTCTTATATTTGCCGCACCTCTTGTTCCCGCCATTTTAATATTTTCCTTGATATTTTCTTTTAGAATTAATGTCAAATTATCGCTTATATTTTTAGCGTGCGTTCCGGTGCTTTCTTTAGTTTTATATCTGATAGTAAAAAAAGCGCATCCTTTATTTAAAAAAGTTTTCAAAACTTATGACAGTCTAAACGAGGTTGTAGGAGAAAATTTAGATGCAATAAGAGTTGTAAAATCTTTTAACCGCGAAGAATATGAAAAAAATAAATTCTTTAAAATTTCAAACAAAATTTATAAATACTTTTTTCGAGCCGAAAGAGTCATAGCTTTCAACATGCCTGCAATGCAAATCAGTATTTATGCGTGTATGATTTTAGCATCGTGGTTTGGTGCAAGAATAATAGTAAGCTGCCGAAACAATCCCGAAAACGGTCTCAGCACGGGTCAACTTTTAAGTCTTATTTCTTATTCTGCACAAATTCTTATCAGTTTAATGATATTATCCATGGTTTTAACAACTATAACAATATCTTTTTCTTCAGCGCAAAGAATATCTGAAATTTTGAACGAAAAAAGCGATTTACAAAGTCCCGAAAACTCCGTTAAATCAATAAAAAACGGAGACATCTCATTTAAAAACGTAGGTTTCAGCTACACTAAAGATAAAGAAAATTTATGCCTTAAAGACATAAATATAGACATTAAATCAGGTGAATTTATAGGAATTACAGGAGGTACAGGGACAGGAAAAAGCACTCTTGTACATCTTATACCAAGGCTGTACGATGCTTCCGTGGGTTCAGCTTCTGTTGCAGGAATAGACGTAAAGGAATATGATTTAAAATCACTGAGAAATTCAGTAGCAATGGTCTTACAAAAAAACACACTTTTTTCAGGTACCATAAAAGAAAACCTTCGCTGGGGCAATGAAAATGCTTCCGACAGTGAACTTGAGAAAGTATGCAAAATTTCGCAAGCAGATGAATTTATAAAAAATATGCCCGACAAGTATGACACCTATATCGAACAAGGAGGAACGAATGTTTCGGGAGGTCAAAAACAGCGACTTTGCATCGCCCGAGCACTTCTTAAAAACCCAAAAATATTGATACTTGACAATGCCACAAGTGCGGTAGACACAAAAACAGATTCCATGATAAGAAAATCATTGGAACAATATTTACCTCAAGCAACCAAAATAGTAATTTCTCAAAGAATTTTATCCATTAAAAATGCTGACAGGATTATATTTATGGAAAACGGTAAAATCGTAGATTTTGATACGCATGATAATCTTTTCAAAAATTGCGATTTATACCGAAAAACATTTGAACTTCAGCAAAAAGGAGGTAATTTAAGTGAAAGTCGGTAATAATAAAAAAATTGATTTTAAAATCGTAAAAAGACTGTTTTCATATGTCTCGAGATATAAATTCAGAATTTTTACAGTATTTGTTTTTATACTTATAAGTTCATCTGTAACTGCAATTTCTTCACTGTTTTTGCAGTCGCTTATTGACGATTATATTTCTCCCCTGCTTTTGGAATCTAATCCCGATTTTAAAGGGCTTTTGAAAGCTGTGCTGGTAATGTCTGCCGTTTATTTAGTGGGAGCGGCTTCAACGCTTATATACAATGTAATTATGTCTTCTGTATCTCAGGGAATTTTAAAAAAGATACGAGACGACATGTTTTCTCATATGCAAACTCTTCCGATTAAATATTTCGACAGTCATTCTCACGGAGATATAATGAGCTGTTACACCAATGATACCGATACGTTAAGGCAAATGATTTCTCAAAGTCTTCCGAATTTATTCTCTTGTTTGATAAC
>CABUYS010000155.1 GCA_902495835.1 uncultured Oscillospiraceae bacterium
CGCTTTTAGAAAACGAGGAAGAAGAAAAGAACAGTAAAAACCGCTCCGACGAAGAAGAGGAAAGCAAGGAATAGTCTTATTCTTTGCTTGCGGCGCGCTCTTGATTGGTGATGACGCCGTAAAAAATTTGTTTTAACGGATAAATTTATAACTGTCTTTTGACCTGAGCAGATAAATTTTTTTCAGAAGGCTAATTTGTAAAAGTAAAAAAAGACCGCGGAATCGTGATATGCACCCCAAAAGTTGGACACTTTTGGAGGTGCATATTTTTATGTCAAGAGAAAAGAAATTTAACACAAGGTATAGCGCAGAGTTCAAGATATCTGTTATAATGGATATGCGCGAAAACCATTTGAGTTATAGAGAAACAGTCCGTAAATATTGGGACATCTGTAACGGACAGGAGCACAACTATACTCATCGTTTAAAGTTATGGGAGCGCATATACTTGGAAGAAGGAGCGGCAGGACTAATGACAGAACGTCGCGGAAGAAAGAGCACGGGCAGACCGAGAAAGAAGCCTT
Organism: uncultured Oscillospiraceae bacterium; assembly: GCA_902495835.1. GTDB lineage: Bacteria > Bacillota > Clostridia > Oscillospirales > Acutalibacteraceae > UMGS1491. Next base: position 525 of record CABUYS010000155.1, read on the forward strand.
TGGATAAGGTGGTTGAGAACGATTTAATCGCTGAAAACCAACGGCTTAAAGAACGCAATCAGTACCTTGAAGCGGAGCTGGAATGCATAAAAAAACTAAGTGCCTTAGTTATTGCGGAGGAGCAAGAGAAAAGCAAAAAGCTTTGATTGCTACCGAACTGAGGCAAAAATTTCCGCTACATATGCTGCTGCAAATTCTCAAATTGTCACGCAGTACATTTTACTATCATTTGAAACAGAACAGGCGAGACAAATACTTTTACGAAAAAGAAAAGATAAAAGAGCTGTTCGAAGCAAACAAAGGACGATACGGATATAGGAGAATTACAGCTTTATTAAGGCAAAAAAGCATCCAATTAAATCACAAAACTGTATTAAAACTGATGAAAAGCTTGCAAATCCGAGGGAAAATGCGCAAAAACGAGAAATATCATTCATACAAGGGAGAAGTCGGAAAGATTGCGGACAATCTCCTTGCGCGCGATTTCAAGGCAAACAAACCGTATGAGAAACTGACAACGGATGTAACACAGTTTAAAGTCGGGAACGAAAAGGTCTATCTGTCTCCGGTTATGGATCTGTATAACAGGGAAATTATTTCTTACTCCGTATCATTTCATCCTGATTTAGAGCAGATACGGGCAATGCTGAAAGGACTTACGGATAAACTGCCGAAAGGCGCAACGCCGCTGTTTCATTCGGACCAGGGCTGGCAGTACCAACATGCCGAGTTTCAAAAATATTTGCAAAAGCACAACATAACGCAAAGCATGTCCAGAAAAGGCAACTGTATGGATAACGGGGCAATGGAGAACTTTTTCGGACGGCTGAAAGTTGAAATGTATTACGGCGAAAAATTTGAAACGGTGGACGAATTCGTCCACCGCCTCAAAGAATACATTGACTATTGGAACAACGAGAGAATTTCTCTCAAACTAAAAGGAATGAGCCCGGTACAGTACCGAACTCACTCACAAGTAATTTAATTAAATTTTTGTCCAAACTTTGGGGTTCACTTCAAAAAGCCTTTGCGTCGGTTCTTTGTTTATAAAATGCGTTATTGTCAGTCGGGCTTGAAATCCAACCATAAATCAATGTATTCGGCAATTCGTTTTTTAGCTGTTTCGGAACATTTTCTGTAATCGTTTATCAACTTGCGCTCCTGCAAGGACAAAGACTTATTGAGATTTATGCCGGCAGAACCTCGTTCCTCTTTGCCCAGCAAATAATCCACGCTTACGTCAAAATAGTCTGCAAACAATAAAAGGTATTCGTAAGGAGCTTGCCGTATTTCGTTTTCGTAATTGGCTATCGTCCCTGCGTTAATGTTCAGATCCCGCGCCAGTTCGCTTCTTTTTATTCCGTTTTCTTCGCGTAATTCTTTCAGTCGAAACATTTTGTTTTACTGCCTCCGCGATTATTATACATTTTGTATTGTATCTTATGATTTAAGCATACAAAATGATTGACAAATTTATTAAATATAAATATAATTTATACATAATGTATGATTTTTAACCCGATTTACAAAAAAAAGAATACAAGCGAGGAAAGAAAGTGATGGAAGAAGTTACTCAATACAGCCGTTATCAGCAGCCGCTGAAAAAAATGTGCATAGTTCAGATAATATTCAGTCTTATGACTGTGCTC
>CABUYS010000156.1 GCA_902495835.1 uncultured Oscillospiraceae bacterium
AGGGGAATAAAGCTTTCGATAATACGGATTTTCATAAGTCAGATATTGGGTAATAAGTCTATTTAAATATCAGGTAAAACCCTATAAAAGGAATCCCGATCCCCAGCACAAAATAAATAAGATAAACTTGAAAAATCCACTGAAAGCAAATGGAAAATTTTTGTAAGCGGGATAAAGGATATTCAGGATATTGACTTTTAAAACGTTTGACATCTATTTCAGAATGATTATTATCGTATTTCATTAAAATATTTTCGTATTTTTCGTATAGTTGTTTTAATTTATCCTCCGAGACTGTTTTTCTTATTTTCAGGATATTTAATTCATCTAATAAAGCAGAGAGTTCACAGCCGCATTTATGAAAATTAATCGCCCTCAATCCGTATTCCCGGGTCGCAATGACCTGAGAAATTGCTAAGACAAAAACGGATAAACCGATGGTGAGTATAGTGACTAACGTTCCTTTCGCCTGATTTTCCGGTAAGAAAATACATAAATTCATGGCAATGATGGATACTGTCAGAAAGGTTACGGATAAAGTAGAGTAGAGATTGTTTAACCGCATTCTTCTGTATGCATTAAATCTGGCTCCTCGGGTTTTCCAGATTTTCTTTTCTAAGTTTTCAATAAGTATATCCATATTTAACCACTGTTTTTTCCGTTTATTATGCCACTGTCTTTTTCAAAACTGTATAGGCTCCTCACTAAAAATCTGTTGTAAAGACGTTCAATTGTCTCCGGCGAATAAGAATGTTCCTCCCGGATCAAATTGTGCCGGATGAGTTCTGCCCTTTTTTTTTCAGGCGTATTGAGGGTGTCGTAATCGTACAAATAGGAGTTTTTTCCTTTTTTAAGTTCGTAATAGGCGCGTGTTACGGATTTTAACGATTCCGGTTTTTGATAATCAAAAATTTCCGATTGACGGAAAAAACTTATAATAATATGATCAATACGATTTAGTAAGATTATATCCGTGAGTTGCGAATAATAACAAATCCAGCCGTATCTTTTCTTTCCTGATTTTACCCCTGCTATTTTTTTATTCAATTCTTCTAAAAAATAAGCTTTCAGCGCTTCAGGCCTGTTTTTATAATGAACCGGACAGTATTCAGGTTGTTGGTATTGTTTTTTGAATTCGGTGAAAACCCCCGCAATCCGCCTGATAAAACGGGAAATTTTTTCTTCGGGAACAGTTATTTTTTGCGGGGAAATAAGATAACCTAAGTAGACAATTTCCTGAACTTTTTTTCCTGAACTTGTTTTTGACAAATTCCAATGAAGTTTTTTTCGTTTAAGGTTGTCTCTGATTTCTTGTCTGCCTGTTTTTAGTGGCCCGTTGGTAAAAAATAGCATATCGTCTACATAACGACTGTAGAAGGGAAAACGGTTTTTCATCATAAGGTCAAAATCAGACATGTATATCTCAGACAAAATGTTAGAGATGGATAGACCCTGGGGGATTCCGATTGCCGGTTTTTCTTTCTGTCTCCTCTGAGCGGTGCAAGGGAAAGGAACTGTCGGATTGTGAATGGCTTTCCAAAGCAGAGAAAGAATCCGTTCGTCTTCGATTTTTTCTTTTAATAGTCCGAATAGGATAGTATGGTCGATGTGATCGTAAAATCCTTTTATATCCGTTTTTAAATAAGCCGAATCGGAATGCTGTTGCATATATTTGTATAGATCGGCAATTTTTTTGTTCGGTAGATCTCGGTTAATGCATTCAGGAAATATGAGGTGGAGATACTCTTTTAAAGCCAATAGCAATAAGCGGTCTCTCACCGTGGGAATTGAAAGTACACGGGGAAAATGTTTGGCTCCCTTGGAAATTAATTTCTCCCGGTAGTAAGTAAAAGTATAAGTCTGTATACGGGTTTTGGTTTGAATGATATTTATTTCTTCTTCAAGCCGAGACTCGAAAGCCGTAGGAAGAACGGAATCATTTCCCCTCACCCCGGAAGAATGAAGGTGAGAATAAAATAATCTTTTTAAGTGGGAAGTAGAAATAATATCTTCAAACGTCATGCGTAATTTTATATTTACAAAAATATGTAAAAAATAGACAACAAAAAAATTTAAAT
>CABUYS010000157.1 GCA_902495835.1 uncultured Oscillospiraceae bacterium
AATTCTAATATTATCTGGTGTAGGTTCTTCCTCTTGTTCTATTTTAACTAAAATAGAATCATCGAATGTAAGACTTGTTGTTAAGATATATTCGTATCGAGCTACAACCATAGGTTCTTTATAATAAAGAACTTCTAATGTTTTGTTTCCATTATTATATGAATTAATTTTAAAAGGAGGACCATATTTCTTTAAAACCAATTCTTTTGGAGAGCCAATTTTCACAGGATCAGTGGTGAAACGACTAACCCTATATCCGGCACAAGAGCCACAGAATAAAACTATTAAAAATAAAAGGGATATTTTCATGTTATTGAATTTTTATGGGCATTCTTGAATTCAGCATATTTTTGAAATAAATCAACAAGCAGTGGGGTTAGTATCATCGGAACATGAAATTAAAAACATAATTGGCAAAATCAATAAATACACATACTGTTTCATTATTAATATAATTAAGTTAATACCGAATATGTTAAAAATCAAAAGTACCATGTTTATAAGAGGACCGAGAAGGTTTATAATAATCCTCACCCGGGGTCTGGGGTTGGATGAAATCCTGTCTGAATATTTCCGTATGATTATCTGTATTTATTTTTGCATCATGGGTATATATGTTAAAATAGCACTCTGGATCTGTTTTTTGGTTATATGGTCCTTCTCCCACAAAAGTGAATTTGTAAAAACCGATTTTTTCCCCGTCTTTTCTGACCGTAAGAAACCAGACATTACCAGTACTTATCGTTTTAAATCTCAATCCATTTAATGATGAATAAGTTTCCTCTATAAACTGATCATTCAAATATGTCTGCTTTTTACAAATAAAAGGCAATTCAAATTTTCCACCTTCAACTGGTAGAACAAAAGGATTCTGTTCCGAATGGATTTTATACACAAATGTCAACTTCCCTTTATCTATAATTAGGGGAATTTTTTCTACTTTTATACCATTAATAGTAGAGTAAGAAATCTGTAGATCAACATTCAAAATTTTATCTTCCTTATTAATATTTGAGGTTATATTTAATACAACTTGATCACCCTTTATTTTTGTCTCTATATCAGAAAAAAGAGTTTTATCAAATTCTATCGAAACATCCTTGGGAATAATCGGAACCTCTGAATCTAAAATATCATCTATCAATGTTTTTTGAATAATTGTAAAAGTAATAGTACGTTTCTCCCCCAAACAACTAAATGGTTTAGATACATTCTCACTTGGCAGCAACTGATATTCAAAAATTTTATTATCTTCTTCTTTTTCACAGGAAAATAATGCTAAGGAAACGAACAGAAGAATGAATATTTTTTTCATATTAATACTATTTAGTTTTTGCAAATTAAAGAATTTTTCCTGTACAATAAAATACCAATTAATTGGTATTTTATCACAAATAACCATTCAATTTCATTATTATGCCCAAAGCATGAAAATAAAAGTATAACATACAAGAGCTGTAAACAAATCCACTATCAAAACAATAAAATAAATCGTTTTTGCATCTTTGCGATATGCATTTATGCAAAATCATACAAATTTCTTTATCAGTAAAATACCCATTAATTAGTATTTCATTGACAAAATGAAATGTACTTTAAAAGCCCAAAGTTATATTCAATTCATAACCTAAATGCCTATCCAATATAAAAATAATGCGTTTAGCACCAAGATACAAACATAATAACACAAAATCAAGCTCTAAAGGAATGTATTACTATTATAAAAGACAGAATTATTCGGGAGATTCCCTACTCTAAAAAAGTTAAAGAAAGAAAATGATTCAAATAAATATTAGTGTAAAAATATCACCAACAACACAATATCCCCTTTTCAAATTATACAATAAATAATAGCTAAGCAACCAAAGACAGTGCAAAGCCAAATAAGTAATAAAAGAACAAAGTATTAAATAAAGCCAAAACACCCAATTTTACTTTTTAGGGTGTAAAATTGGGTGTTTTTCTTGTAAATTACTGATTTTCAGCATTTATTGCGGAGAGACAGGGATTCGAACCCCGGGTACCTCGCAGTACAACGGTTTTCAAGACCGCCGCAATCGACCACTCTGC
>CABUYS010000158.1 GCA_902495835.1 uncultured Oscillospiraceae bacterium
AAATGATGTTAGATACCAAATTGCTGAACTTGGAAAAGTTGACATTGGAGGTGGAGGCACAATAGCATATATCTTAGCAAATAAAGGAATAGATGTTATTGACTGTGGTGTACCAGTACTTTCAATGCACTCACCTTATGAAGTTACAAGTAAATTAGATTTATATGAAGCACACAGAGGATATGAAGCATTTTGGAAAAATGCATAGAATAAAAAGCTCTCATTTCGAGAGCTTTTTTGAGGTTTATTTGCTGCTATGGTCTTTCCAAGCATTGCACTGCCGATTTTTGCCATCACAAGTTGTGGGAAAAGGGCAGGCTTCAGTTTGATACAAAGCACAAGTAATTTCCATACTTGCAGATGTTTTATTGCTTTGTTGCTTGGACTTTTTCTCAAGTTGCACACTCATAAAATAATCCTCCTTATATATGTAATATTTACATTATATGCACAAGATTCAAAATTTAGAACTGAGTAGATTAATAAAACACAAAAAAATCACAGTCAGAAATTTCTGACTGCGATTACATGTTGTTCCCCGAATCACTTAATAGAGTGATACTTGCTAAAGCAAGTGGGATTCGCCGGTTCTTCGAGATTTAATTCGAAACTTTTTGTACCAGCATTCTGACAGTGCGAAGATTTGAAACAATTTTCACATGTGGGCTTGACATAGCAGCAGGGAATATCCCAACTATTGCTCACACGCGAGGAAAGTTCAAAAATTTCACTATCTTTTGTAGGACTGGCACAAACACTGTGCAAGTTGCAACTTGCACACCCAGATGCCTGATAGCAGGAATAATCCTGTTTGGCATTCTGATGCCCTTTGTTTACACAGTGCGAACGTATGCACCGTGTGCACCCGATTTTTTTATCAATTCTCGTCAACATGTATAAAATCCTCCTGTATTAAAAAAGTTTTGCAACTCTTATTATACCACGTTTACATAAGAAATGCAAATTTTATTTTAAGTAACACTCTTAAAACATTAATTTTAAAAGATTTATTGCATTATTTTTGCAACAAAAAACACACAAAACATTGATATTTTGTGTGTTTTTATGGTGAGCCAGAAGGGATTCGAACCCCCGACCCCAGGCTTAGAAGGCCTGTGCTCTATCCAACTGAGCTACTGACCCGATTAAGATAGTTTCTGTAACAAATATTATAATAACACGATTTGAAGCATGTGTCAATAAAAATTGTAAAAATACTATAAAAAATTATAGTATTTAATCTAATAATATAATCGGATTTTTCTTTCTAGCTCTATATAAAGTTATTTTATTTCCCATAGTTTGAACACAAATAGCATTTATACTATCTGCAATTTCATTTCCTAAAGCCTTTACGTCTTCACCAGAAGACTCTAATACATTTATTTTTATCAATTCTCTAGCTTCTATTGCGTCATCTAATTGTTTTAATAAATTTTCAGACAAACCTGCTTTTCCAATTTGAAAAATAGGGTCAATTGAATTTGCTAGACTTCTTAAATAAGCTCTTTGTTTACTTGTCATAATTATATTCCTCTTTCTATTTATTTTGACCATATAATTATAACACGAGAAAACAAAAAAATCAATTTCACATTGAAATAAAACCAATAAATCCGAAAATTAAAAATAAAACGCCGGAAAGTTTTTGCATTGCATTTTCAGAAATATGTTTATTTAAAAATTTACCAAAAATAATTGCAATAAAATCACATACTACCATTGCAGAAATTGCACCTAAAATAAGCGAAAATTTATAATTTGAATATTGTACTCCAAGACCAATTGAGGCTAAAAAAGTTTTATCTCCAAGTTCTCCAATCATTATACACAACGCAATTAATATACAATAATTTATTCTTAAACTTGAGATCTTAGATAATAAACCCTCTTTAGAAGAGTCTTGCATTGTTAATTTTTCTTTTTTAGGAAGGAGAGTTAAAATTCCCATTAACACAAAAGAAGAATATGTAATTATTTCACTTAAATGATGCAAAAACT
>CABUYS010000159.1 GCA_902495835.1 uncultured Oscillospiraceae bacterium
GTATTTTTGTAAATACTTTTGTTGAAAAATCAACACATTTTTTCCATTCTTTAACTGAAAATGTAGTCTGAGCTACCATAATTATCGAATGATTGATTAAATTTGAATGATTTTGTACAATTTCCTTTAATTCATTTACATCCTTAAAAGTGTAACTCACACCATTAAAATAACTCCTTATTCCTATCATTTCGGGGTGATTTTCGTTTCCTGCAATCAACAAAATATTGTTTCCATCAGAAGAATTTTTGGCAACTATATTATGAATCTTTTTTACAAATGGACATGTAGCGTCGACATAATTTATATTTTTTGATTTTATAAACTCAATAGTTGATTTCGTAACTCCGTGAGAACGAACAACCAACACCGCTTCTTTTGGCACAAAGGAAGGAGCCTCTACAACTGCGGCTCCTCTTTCTTTAAAATTTTTCGTTACAACAGAATTATGTATTATAGGGCCTAAAGTGCAAACTTTTTTGCCCTCTGTTAACAAATTATCTACAATTTCTACAGCACGGTTCACTCCAAAGCAAAATCCCGATGTTTTAGCAATTCTTATTTTCATTTTATTCCTCACTGCGTAATTCTTTTATTTTTGTCATTATTAAATTGGTTGCGGATTTTATTTCTGCTCGATTTTTTTCTTCTATTCCAAGCTGTTCGGGGGTAATTACAGGACCGTATTTTATAACGGTTTTTTTAAATAAACGCACTTTTTTATCTTCTGACACTCCTGTTATGCAAACCGGCACAACAGGAACATTTGCAGTTGCGGCCAAAAGTGCAGCTCCGGATTTCGGTCTTAAAAACTCACCTGTTTTGGAACGAGTTCCTTCTATGAAAATTCCTAAAATTTCTCCACTTTTTAAAACGTTTTCAGCTTCATTTATAGCTTGGTGATCTCCTTTTCCTCTTCTAACCGCGAAAGCTCCCATGGCTGAAAAAAATTTACCGAGTAAAGGATTTTTAAAAAGTTCATATTTCGCCATAAAGTGAATATAATGCGGACAGGAAACAACAAAAAATACAGGGTCCAAATTCGAAAGATGATTAGAACAAATTATACATCCGCCCTCTAAATTTTTAATGTTTTCAACACCCACAACCTTGTACGGAAAAAATATTTTGACAAAAGGTCTAAGAAATGACGCTATAAAACTATAAAGTTTTTTATTTTGTTTCAAAATTTATACGCTCCTTTATTATTTTTAATATAGAATTTACAGTTTGATCAAATGTTAAATTGGAATTATCAAAAACAACGGCATCATCGGAAATTTTTAAAGGAGAAATTTCTCTATGCGTATCGTTAAAGTCACGCTCATTAATATTTTTCAAAACATCGGAAAAGTTAATTCTAGGGTCATCGGCAACCATTTGATTATATCTTCTTTTAGCCCGAACTTCCGGGGAAGCAGTCAAAAATATTTTGACTTCAGAATTCGGAAGAACAACTGTTCCTATATCTCTTCCGTCCATAATTACATTATTTTCTTTTGCAATATTTCTCTGTAAATCCAAAAGAAATCTTCTTACCAAAGGCATAGACGAAATACGTGAAGACGCCATAGAAATGTCTGCAGAACGAATTTTATCGGTAACATTTACTCCGTTTAAAAAAACATTTTGATTATTATTCGAAAATTTAACTTTTATATCTATATCCTTTAAATTTTCACAAACTTTTTCCGAATTACTGTAATCCACATTGTTTTTACACAAATAATAAGCTATAGTACGATACAGTGCACCAGTATCCACATGAACAAATCCCAGTTTTTTAGCCAAACACTTTGAAATACTGCTTTTTCCCGAACCTGAAGGCCCATCTATTGCAATAGAAATCATAAATTATCACCTTTTATTAAAAATATTACATTCTCGCATAAAACAAGGTTCTTGCACAATAAAAATACAAGAACCCATAAATTCGTCTTTATTTTTTGTTTTTAATTTCAGTTTGAAGATTTTCTACAAAAACTTCTAA
>CABUYS010000160.1 GCA_902495835.1 uncultured Oscillospiraceae bacterium
CTATTTTTTGATGGCAAATAAAGTACATTTTATAAAGCAAGGTGAAGGTGGTGCACAACCGAATATTAGTCGAGAAAAAATTGTAAAAACATTGATTCCGATACCTCCAATAAGTGAACAGAAAATCATAGTCGATAAAATAAAAAGTATCGACTCCATTTTAGATGACCTATAATAGAATCGATATATATATTTTTACCAATCAATTAATGTGTCAACAAGTTCTTGTTGCTCAGTTGATGTTTTTCGTAAATAAATTCGTGTAGTTTCAATGCTTTCATGTCCCATAAGGTCTGCAAGAAAAGATATATCATTACATTTTGCTAAAAAATTCTTCGCAAATCTATGTCTAAACGAATGTGGATATACAACAGCAGGATTGATATCATACTTTTTAGCTAACTTTTTTAACTGCCCGGATATTCCGCGAGTAGTAATCCTTTCACCATATTTATTCAAAAAAATGAAGCCACTTTCTTGATTACGTGCAGATAACCAATCGAGTGCTTCATTTTTTAATTGTTTTGGAATATATATTCTTCGAAGTTTTCCACCTTTCGAATAGATATCTATATATCCTAATTTAACATGTTCAACTTTAAATTGAATTAATTCACTAACTCTAGCACCAGTTGCAGCAAGAAACCTAATAACCATATACCAATCAACATCGTCTTTTTTTAAACAATTTTTTAGATAGTTGTAATCTGCTTCACTAATCACATTCTCTAAAAATGTTTTTTGTTGAATTTTCACAAATGGTAGTTTCAAATTTTCTTTTTTTATAAAATCCAAATAACAATTAATAGCTCGCAATCGCAAGTTTACAGTTTTAGGTTTGTAATTTTCTATCATCCAAATTTTAAATACTTTTAAATTCTTTTGATTCATCACATCGTATTGTTGATAGAATTGATTTACTGCAAAAAAGTAAGAATCAATTGTATTTTTAGAAAAATTTGATTTATCTAAATACTCTTTAAATGCCTCTAACATTTTAACACCTCCAAAAAAGGATTATATATGTTAAAGTTCAAGTAAATTTGTTATTTCGTTTATTTTCTCAATTATTTTTTGTTGTTCTCTTTTAGGAGGAAAAGGAAGTAATTGCTTCTTTAAATTTGATTGAGTTATTTGATTAATTGTTTCGGTTTTTACTCCATCTAATTGCAAACGAAACATAGGAGAATCAAGATAGAGCTTTATATAATCATTATAATCACTACAAAATTTTGCCATGAATGCTCCAAAAGCAGCTCTTTTTTCATCAAAAATAGCACATTTACCAACTAACAATCTGCTTCCGTTCCTCGCACATATTAATAAATCGCCTTTATAAATAAAAGCCTTCTCAGGTATTGTGCAACGTACATAAACATTATCTGAATAACACATTTTATTATTTTGAATATTGCTGGATCTTAAAACAAGAGTGCCTGTGGAATCAGTTATATCTGACGGTTTATATGTTAGACCAACATTAGTTTTGCCTATATTTCCTAATCTAGTCCAGCACCAATTATCTGGTATTTCAAATGGAATTTCATCATCAATACATCTTTCAGATTTATCGAACTTCTCATAATAAGAATTATCCCTTCTATAAATGATTGATGCATTCTTATCTTTTTTGATTTTTCTTTCAGCAATTAGTTTTTCTTTTTCTGACTGTATCTTCTCTAATAATACAGACGCTGGTTCATCATTAGGGTCTTGTTTTACCAACTTACCTTCAATAGCATACTGTAAGATAGATTTTTTTAGTTGATTTTTAATATTAGAATTCAATTCATTAAGCTTCTCTTCCGCTATTTTATATTTTTCAATTAGTGGTTTTAATTCTTTTAATTTCTTTACTATGCGATCTTGTTCGTTTCTTGGAGGAACAGGAATCAATGTTTTTACAATTTTTTCTCGACTAATATTCGGTTGTGCACCACCTTCACCTTGCTTTATAAAATGTACTTTATTTGCCATCAAAAAATAG
>CABUYS010000161.1 GCA_902495835.1 uncultured Oscillospiraceae bacterium
AAAATTTTTGCTTTTAAAAATTGGAGTAAATTAAAATGTATATTAAAAGTATAAAAACTGAAATTATAAATAATGTTGATTTTATGAATACTTTGAAATACAGTCATTATAACCCTACACAAGGAAAGCTGGAAAAAATCACAAGAGAATATAGTCAGAGTTTGAATGTTTATCCTTTTGGAGCATTTGAAAGCAATCAATTAATAGGATTTATAGTTATAAAAAATATAAACGAACAACACAAAGATTATGAAATTATTGACATAGCTGTTCAAAAGCAATATAGAAAATTAGGAGTTGCTTCTAAGTTAATTGATTATGTTATAAAAAATTTCGATATGGTAAGTCTTAGTGCAGAAACTGATGAAGAAGCTGTTGGGTTTTATAAAAAATATGGTTTTAACGTTACGCTTGCACATGTAATAGAAAATGTAAATCGGTACAGGTGTGAGTATAAATTAAAAAGTAAAAATTTATAAAAAATAGCACTTGTAATTTTACAAGTGCTATAATTAGTTACATATTTGAGAAGGGGATTGAACGAAATGTACAAAACTAATAAAAAATTGAATTTATTTAAAATTTTATTGTACATGTGCCTGTTTTATATACTTTGGGACATAGGTAATATGATTGGATGGAATACGCAGTTAAGAGATTTACGCAATTTTTACAGTATAGATTTATATGGAATTTTATTAAGAATATTATTTTGTATACTGTCTTTTGTATTTTTAAAATATTATGAAAAAGATTTAAAATTAAGTTTTAGAGACATGTTTTCCAAATTTGACATGAAAGTATTTTCCGTATATTTTTCCGTACTTGTAATATTAGAACTGGCTATGATGTTTGTACTTTGTAAAAAATGGAATTTTAATTTTAATAACATATCCTTGATTTTTTATTTTATTTCAGTTGGTCTTATGGAAGAATTAGTGTGCAGAGGCTGTGTATTTAATGCTTTAAATTCTAAAATAGGGTATAAAAAAGCAAATATTATTCAAACAATTTATTTTGCAGTTTGTCATATTGTGCCTTACGTACCGGTGTGGATTGCTAGAGGAGCAGTAAATATCGAGCAATTAAAATATGTATTAATTTGGAATATTCCTGCAAGTATAGTTAGCGGACTTTTATTTGGACATATTTTAGAAAAAACCAAATCACTCTGGATACCTATAATTCTTCATACTTTTATGGATTATCTTGCTTCTTTACTATATATGTAATATATACATTTGAATTTTTGCATTGTAAAAATTTAGTTGTCGATAACATTTTTTAATAAAATTTTAGAATTAAATCCACCACGTTCCTTTTTCTTGTTTATTCTGATTTTTTCAATTTCTTCTATTTTAATTTCAAAAACGTCGGCAATAGAATAAATCACTTCCAATACGTCTGCCAATTCTTCACTTTTTGACTTTTTGTCATGAGCCTGAATAACTTCCGTGCATTCTTCAAGCAGTTTTTCGTTTAAAAATTTTAAGTATTCGCAATCGTTTAAAATTTTTATTTCAGCTTTTGAGCCGTTTGCTGCAATAATTTCAGGAATTTTATTTCTTACCAATTTATTGAAAGTTTTAATTTTATTCACTAAAAAATCACCCTTTGCTTATTTACAAATTTGAATTCCAAACTTCCACTACGTGACGTTTTTGATCGTATAAATCTATTAATACCATAGTTGGTACCTTGTGGTCAAAATTTTCTGAACATTTTATTAAATCTTTAACGCAATTTTTAAAAATGTCTGTAAAAATTTTTTTACTCATATATACAGGAAAATTCGGTATAGCTGCTTCTACTTTATCTTGAGGATATCCAAGTTCAACTAAAGATTTGATTCTTTCTTTGCGAAATTTTGAGTACATTTCATTATTTATATTGTTTACAGCAGCAAAATCCCAAATAAATTCAGCGGGCCATTCAGATATTTGCCACGGTATAGAAATTG
>CABUYS010000162.1 GCA_902495835.1 uncultured Oscillospiraceae bacterium
ATAAGGAAATATCTTTTATGATTACAGGAAAAGGTGCATATAGTAGACTAAAATTCGAAAGTGGAGTTCACCGTGTACAAAGAGTTCCAGATACTGAAGCAAGTGGTAGAATTCATACATCAACTGCAACGGTAGTAGTATTACCAGAGGTAGAAGATGTAGAAATAGATATAAATCCAGCTGATATTAAAATGGAAGTATTTAGAGCTTCAGGAGCTGGTGGACAACATATTAACAAAACATCTTCAGCAGTTCGTTTAATACACATTCCAACAGGAATGGTGGCAGAATGCCAAACTGAAAGATCACAATTCCAAAATAGAGATTATGCTATGAAATTACTTCGTTCAAGATTATATGAACAAGAAAAAGCGAAACAAGATAATGAAGTAGCAAATGCAAGAAAAAGTCAAGTTGGTAGTGGTGACAGAAGTGAAAAAATAAGAACATACAATTATCCACAAGGTCGTATAACAGACCACAGAATTGGGCTTTCAATATATCAAATGGAGAACTTTTTAAATGGTGATTTAGATGAAATGATAGATAGCTTAATCACAGCAGACACTGCAGAAAAATTAAAAGGTAGTGAAGAAGAATAAAATAAATTCCTTTGAAATAGAATTAATTAAGAATTTTATTTCAAAGGAGTTTTTATTTTGAACGAAATATTAAAAACCACTTTAATTGGGTTGTTTTTTGGAACTTTTGGAACAACAATAGGAGGAATAATAGGAGTAAAATTTAAAAATCCATCAAAAAAATTTTTAAGTTTTATTCTAGCATTTGCATCAGGACTAATGTTGGCAATTGTTTGCTTTGACTTATTACCAGAAGCCTTTAATTTAACAAACTTACCGACCGCATTTTTAGGAATATTTTTAGGAATTGTTATGATGATTATATGTGACTTATTAGTAGATAAAAAATTTAATAAATCTACTAGATTTAAAGATAGTAAAAATGCTTTGTTGAAAACAGGAATAGTAGTAAGTATTGGTCTAGCTTTGCACAATTTACCAGAAGGATTAGCGATAGGTTCAGGATTTGGAGCATCAATAAAATTAGGTTTGTCTTTAGCAATTGCAATATGCTTACATGATATACCAGAAGGAATTTCAATGGCAGTTCCTATGAAAAATGGAGGAATGAAAAAATCTAAAGTAATTTTTTATGTAGTACTTTCCGGAGTTACAACAGGAATAGGAGCTTTTTTAGGTGCGCTAGTTGGAGGAATTTCACAAAGTATTATAGCAATGTGTTTAGCGTTTGCAGCAGGTGCAATGATATATATTGTTTCAGGAGAACTTACACCAGAGGCAAATAATTTATACCATGGAAGAATGACCGCCGTAGGAAGTATGTTAGGTTTACTTATAGGAATTTTTGCAATGTCAATTTAAAAAAGAAAATTTGTTTGCAAATATTTGCTAAAATGTATTGACTTTAAATCTTAAATTTATGTATAATGTAATAGCAAAAAATAAGAAAAGAGGAAATACAAATGCAAAATTTAATTGAAGGACTAAATGATAAACAAAAAGAGGCAGTTCTTGCTACGGAAGGACCATGTTTGGTAATTGCAGGTGCAGGTTCAGGAAAGACAAAAGTGCTAACACATAAAATAGCATATTTAATATCAGAAAAAAATGTAAAACCATATAATATATTGGCAATTACATTTACAAATAAAGCAGCAAGTGAAATGAAACAAAGAGTGGAAAAAATAGTTGGAGATGTGGCACAAGAGATGTGGATGGGAACTTTTCACTCTATTTGTGTGCGAATTTTAAGAAGATTTATTGACAGAATTGGATTTGATACATCTTTTTTAATATTTGATACATCAGACCAAAAAACAGTTGTAAAAGAATGTTTAAAAGCATTAAATATAGATGATAAGACTTTTTCAGATAGAAGTGTTTTATCAGAAATTAGTAATGCAAAAAAT
>CABUYS010000163.1 GCA_902495835.1 uncultured Oscillospiraceae bacterium
AAATAAATTCACATGGGGGAGAGGTAATTGAACAAAAAATCTTAGAACAATGTTTATTAGCTGGAGCTGAAATGGCTGAGCCAGGCGAGTTTACTAAAAGAGCTTTTTTGAATGGTAGAATAGATTTATCACAAGCTGAAGGAATTATTGATTTGATAAATGCTAAAACTTCTCAAGAAGCAAAAGCATCATTTAAACAATTAGAAGGAAGTTTATCTAAAAAAATTCAAGATATACGCCAAAATTTATTAAACATAATGGCTGATATAGAGGCATCTATTGATTACCCTGAATATGACGAAGTACCGGAAATAGTTAATAAGAAACTAATTGAACAAATAAATGCAATTGAAGAGAAATTATTTAAATTAGAAAAAAGTTTTGATAGTGGAAAAGTATTAAAAGAAGGTATAAAAACAGTTATATTAGGAAAACCAAATGCAGGAAAATCGTCATTACTAAATGCTATTTTAAATGAAGAAAGAGCAATTGTAAGTCAAATAGAGGGAACAACCAGAGATACTATTGAAGAGATGGTACAAATTCAAGGGATACCTTTAAAATTGATAGATACAGCAGGAATAAGAAATACTCAAGACGAGATCGAAAAAATTGGCGTTAAAAAGGCTTTAGAGCTGTCAAATGAAGCTGACCTAATAATAGGTATATTTGATAACACAAAACGGCTTAGAAGCCGAGGATTTGCGAATACTGGAAATTCTTAAAAATAAGAACTCGATTATACTATTAAATAAGATTGATGAAAAAGATAATGGACTAGAAAATGACATTAACATTAAAAATGTTAATAAACCAGTTGTAAAAATATCTGCTAAAACTAAAGAAGGGTTAGAAGATTTATATGAGCAAATCTTGAAAATGTTTAAATTAAATGAAATTGAAATAAATGACGGGGAAGTAATAACAAATATAAGACATAAAAATCAAATAAGAAAATCTATAGATGCTTTAGAACAAGCTAAAAAAGGAATTGAAATAAAAATGCCTATTGATGTAGTGGCAGTTTCACTAAAAGAAGCTCTCGAAGATTTGAGTGAAATAACTGGAGAAAATGTGTCTGAAGATATAATAAATAATATATTTTCTAAATTTTGTTTAGGAAAATAAGACTTTATAATTTTAATTTAAAAGCATTGAATTACTATAAGAGTAAAATATTAACCTATATGTTTCACAAGCAAAGTATAATGAAATATATAGTTTCAGAGGAAAAAAATGCGTGAAACACGAACAGTAAACCACAACAAAAAGACAACATTTTTAAAAGAGTTTCGACAAAGTGTTGAAAAATCAAAATAAAACACTTTCGACAAAAAACGACAATCCAAAAAGTTGTATCAAACAGTGATTTCTGTTTCATAGAAAACTGGACCAAAAAATAGAAAATAAATTTAACAAGGAAGGTAAAATAAAAATGAAATATAATGCAGGAAAATATGATGTAGCAGTAATAGGGGCAGGACATGCTGGATGTGAGGCGGCTCTAGCAACAGCAAGATTAGGATTAAAGACTTTATTATTTAGTATAAGTTTGGAAGCTGTTGCAAATATGCCATGTAATCCACACATTGGTGGAAGTTCAAAAGGACATTTAGTAATGGAGATAGACTGCTTAGGTGGAGAAATGGGTAAAAATATAGATAAAACATATACTCAACTTAGAATGTTAAATACATCAAAAGGACCGGCAGTGTACTCCTTGAGAGCTCAAGCGGATAGAAAAAAATATCAAATGGAAATGAAACATACTCTTGAAAAACAACCAAACTTATATTTAAAACAAGCAGAAATAGTTGACATTGGAGTGGAAGACGGAAAAGTAAAATCTGTAGAAACAAATATAGGTGCAATATATGAGGTGGATAATGTTATATTAGCAACTGGTACATATTTAAAAGGAAAAATATATAT
>CABUYS010000164.1 GCA_902495835.1 uncultured Oscillospiraceae bacterium
ATTTTCAATATCAGAATCAGTTTTTTCAGATTTAACATCTTCATTAATTTTTTTAATGGATTCAATCATTACTTCCGCAAACTTATCGAGTTCGTCCGCACTGAGGACTATTCCCTTTTCGGCCAATGCTTTTCTTACGCGTTCACCCGTTTCGAGTTGCAAAAGATTACTTACAAATTCTTTATCTGAAAAAACTTCTCTGAAATCCTTTTCGTTCATAGCTTAACACAATCATATTATAGCCCGATTGTGTTTTTCACCACCTTCAATAAATTATTTCTATTCGAAATACATATTATATTAACCGATTATATATAATTTTATCAAAAAAATCAATAGTTTTATGATATTTTTATTTTCACATAAAAAATTTAAAACATCTCATATAAATTAACTTTAACTCATATAAATAATTTAGCCGGAAAATAATTCTTAACCGGCAGTCTATTCGGAGGTGATAGAATGAACCAAAACAACAATCAATCTCTGGACGCAATGCTCGAAAAGGCATCTCAAAAGCTCGGAACCGATTCCGAAAAACTTAAATCCGCAGCTTCCAAAGGGAAAATCAGCGATCTTTTAAAAAATTTAGGAAACAAAGAAGCTCAAAAAGTCACGAACATACTTTCTGACAAAGAAGCAACAAAAAAACTGCTTTCTACCCCGAAAGCACAGCAACTTTTAAAAAAATTACTGGGAGATAAATAACTATGGACGATTTGGCCGGAAAGATAACCGAGCTTCTTGGAAATCCTGAATTAATGAATCAGATAAAACAGCTTTCCGGCTTATCCGGCTCCCAACAAAACGAAAACACAAAAGAGTCGCCTCCTCCCCCGCCTGAAGAGTCCGAATCGGAAGATAATTTCGAATTCCCTGCGGAAATGCTTCAAATGTTCTTAAAAATAGGCCCTTTACTGTCATCAATAAACAAAGAAGACAAATACACAAGATTTTTAAAAGCCCTTAAACCACTGCTTTCAAAGGAACGTCAGAAAAAAATAGATAATTCTTCTCAAATTCTCCAGATAGTTAAAATATTACCTCTTTTGAAAAATCAGGATTTCTTTTAAAAAACGGAGGCGAATAATCAAACAATGTCGGAAAACAGCAGTATCGATGAAATAAAAAAAATGCAAGCCGAAGCCATCAAAAGAGTAAAAGAAATGCATTCTCGTTCAAAACCCGCTCCACTTACGGAATTAAATAAAAAAAAATCTGACGACGAGCGTCAGACTAATAAAAAGGAGACTAAAAAAACATTTAATACTTTATCACATAAACAAAATAATTGCAAGCATGAAAAATTTCCCGGACTTATAGACATGCTGTTTAGTGACAGCGACAAAAGCCTTTTAATAGTGCTTATAATACTGCTTATGGACGATAAAGAAAATTTTTCGGTTGTTCTTGTTCTTCTCTATCTTCTCATGTAACACTACATTACTGCGGAAATATAAAAATTCCCAGTTTCACTGCTTTTAGTAAGCTTGTATTTTGCGAATTTTTCAACTTTGTTTGGAGTTACTTTATTCATCTCGGAGTTAAACTGATTTTTCGGCGAAACATATCCGACATTCAAAAATACGTCGTCGTTGTGTTTTAAAGCTTTTACGGTGTGAGGAACATATCCGCCTACTCCGCTGACTCGAGCAATAGTAAATTCTCTTTTTAATGTTTGTATTTATACACCTTTTCGGTGAAACATACCCAACATTCAAAAAATATCATCGTTGTGTTTTAAGGCTTTTACAGTATGAGGAACATATCCGCCTACTCCGCTGACTCGAGCAATTGTAAATTCCCTTTTAAAAGAATTATTTATACGACTCTTATCTATCTTCTCATGTAAAGCTTACATTACTGCGGAAATATAAAAATTCCCAGTTTCACTGCTTTTA
>CABUYS010000165.1 GCA_902495835.1 uncultured Oscillospiraceae bacterium
ATTTTACAAGTGTTTTTATCACGATTTTTCTCCTTATGATATAATTTTATTTGATTAACAATTATAATAAAATATAAATAAAATTTCAAGTGCTAATAAAAATTAAATTGTTACATATATCAAAATATAAGTTTTTTTGATTACTATATTGAATTAAAATATAAATTTTACGTTTAATTTTTTATACTGTAAATCTCGATTGATTAAAATTTAAACGTAAATTTCGACCATTTGATTTTGATTATGTGTTATACTGAAATAAAAAGGTTGGGAGCAATGAAGATGATATACGTATTTTTGGCAAACGGTTTTGAAGAACTCGAAGCAATAGCCCCTGTTGATATTTTAAAAAGGTCGAGAATTCCGATTAAAACCGTGGGTGTGGGAGGAAAGGTTATTTCAGGTTCGCTTGGCATAAAAATAACTGCTGATATCACAATTGAAGAAGTTAAAAAAGAAGATATCGAAGGAATAATTTTACCTGGAGGCATGCCCGGAACTGATAATCTTTATGCAAATGAAAAAATTCATGACATTGTGAATTATTGTTCCGAAAGAGATATTTTAATTGCCGCTATTTGTGCAGCTCCGTCTATACTCGGAAAAATGGGTATTCTGGAAAACAAATTTGCATGCTGTTATCCCGGTTTTGAAGAAAGTTTAAAAGGTGCAAAAATTTCCGATAGTTTAGTTTGCTCGGATAAAAACATAATAACCGCAAAAGGACCTGGAACTGCGACGGAATTTGGATTTAAAATTTTGGAATATTTAAAAAATGACAAAGCTGCGGAAGTTGTCAAAAAATCAATGCAGTTTAGAATATAAAATAGGATGTGAAAATTTTTGAATAATTTTATCAAAGAAAGTATAAAAACAATATCGGAAATCGATAAAGAAATAGCATCGGTAGTCGAATCGGAATTTAAAAGACAACAAAATAATCTTGAACTGATTGCTTCGGAAAATATCGTGTCTCCTGCAGTTTTAGCCGCCATGGGAAGCGTTTTAACGAATAAGTATGCAGAAGGCTATCCGGGACACAGGTATTATGGTGGATGCGAATACGTTGATGTAGCAGAAAACATTGCACGAAAACGTGCGTGTGAATTATTCGGAGCAGAACACGCAAATGTACAACCTCATTCAGGTTCTCAGGCAAATATGGCAGTTTACTTATCTGTTCTTAATCCCGGAGACACAGTCATGGGAATGAATTTAAGTGAGGGAGGACATCTTACTCACGGTTCAAAAGTTAATATTTCGGGAAAGCTTTATAATTTCGTTTCATACGGAGTAAATGAAGAAACACATTTGATAGATTATGACCACATTATGGAAACAGCATTAAAAATCAAACCCAAAATGATTGTCTGCGGAGCAAGTGCGTATCCTAGAACTATAGATTTCAAAAAATTCAGAGAAATTGCAGATGCATGCGGAGCTTATTTAATGACAGACATGGCTCACATAGCAGGACTCGTTGCCGCAGGTGTTCATGAAAGCCCTGTTCCGTACTCAGATTTTGTAACGGCAACCACACATAAAACTTTAAGAGGTCCACGCGGCGGATTGATACTTTGTAAGGAAAAATATGCAAAACAAATAGACAAAGCAATATTCCCGGGGACTCAAGGCGGCCCTCTTATGCATACCATAGCTGCCAAAGCAGTATGTTTTAGAGAGGCAATGAGTGATGATTTTAAAGAATATATAAAAAATGTAGTTAATAATTGTAAGTCTTTGGCTTTAGAATTAAGCAAAATGGGTATAAATTTGGTTTCGGGCGGAACAGACAATCATCTTTTGCTTATTAATCTTACAAAAAACGGCATCACAGGGAAA
>CABUYS010000166.1 GCA_902495835.1 uncultured Oscillospiraceae bacterium
AAGGACTACCTTTTTCAATCGCCCATAACGTTGCTCTGCTTATATTTGCGCGCTCCGAAACAAGTTCGACCGATAAATTTCTTCTGAGTCTCGCTAACTTTATCTGTTCGCCCATTTGCTCTAATATTTTTATCGTATCCGGAAATAAAAGTATCGTCCTTTTCTTCATAACAAATCTCCCGTTGCTTTAACATTCACTATTATATACGGTTTCCTTTTATTTGTCAATAATAATTGACATTATAATTTTGGATATCTGCCTATAACGGAAAATTTTTGTCGAATAACACGATACCGAAAAGCGCATATAAAAAGCGATTCGTCGATTTTTCTTCGACAAACCGCTCTTTATAATTTTACGATAACAAAATCATTGTCTTTTGCTTAAAATTTCTCGTTTTTACAGATAAAGTCTATTAAATTCACGTTTCTGATTCCGCTACGCTGTTGCAAAAGGTAATCTGTCGTAACGACGTAACGTGGATAATTATCTTTTATGCTTTCAAGCGAACGATATTCTCGGTCTTCCGTTTCCTTGCTTAAAGCGATTGTGTACGCCACCTGAATATAGGCGTATTGCATATCCGTTCCGCGAACGATGAAATCGCACTCGAACTTGCCGAATCTTCCTACGCCATATCAAAATCAAAAACGAAAGTAAAAGTCAAGTTATCGATAGTAATTTTGCATAAAATTAAAAAATACTATCGATAACTCGCAATATGATGTTGTCCGAATGCTTTATTTGTCATACCCGTTACCCGTCCGAAAACAAAAAATTTGAGTGGAAATATCAAAACGCACAACAATTATAAAGGGCGGCTCATCGATTTTTCTTCAACAAACCGCCATTGTTAAATTTGCATTTAATACGAAATATTTTACTTTTTATTCTGCATTACCTCAAAAGCTTTTTTGATAAAATCCACCTTAGTCATACCATTTTCGGTCAAAAAGGCGTTGATTTCTTCAAACAACTCTCTCGGAATCATCGTCTGGAAATTCGCATTCTTTTCTTTACGCAATTTTTTGTTTTTTTCTTCGTATTTTCGCCTTGCAACTCTGCTCGCCGTATCTTCTTTACGTGTAACCATAACCGCCTCTACTTGTTTAAATTTTCTAATTATAATTATATCATTTTACTTTTAGTAATTATTATTTATATCCTTTTGCTCTCAATAAATCTCCTATAGATGTTCCGTTTTCCTTGTCTCCAAAAACTATTCTGCCATTTGTTCAAAATCAACTTCAATTTTACCGCTTAAATCATTTTCCGTCATCAGGCGAAAGAGACGAAACTTCCTTTTCGATATCGCTTTGCTTATCGATTTTATCCGTAAAATCGGCACTGGGAATAGCGTTTTCTTCCTCGTCGTCCGCCAAACTTTGTCCGAAATCGTCTTTATCTATATCGATTTTCTTATAGCCGTTGACATTTGCGGATTCTTTGAAGGTTGTTTTATGAGCATTTTCACGCCGTTCGAGATTATAAAATTCACTGTCCACAGCAACGAGTTTATTGAATTTCTCTTCTGGTAGAGCCACCGAAGTCAGCTTATGCCGATCGTAAAAATAATACAGAAACTTCCCCATCCTCTGTGGCTTTCTGCTTTCCCTTATTCAATTTATAAGCCTTTAGCTTATCTGACATGGTTGTTAATTCCTTATAAATACCGCCTCACAGCCCCGAGAAACGGTCGAAAAAGCTTGATAGTTTAGCGATAACGTTACGTTTTTTCTTTTCTCTGCCACCGCCGAAGCGCGAAACGGGCGGTAAAATCTTATCGATGTCCGTCCCCGTGGTTTTAAGCGCTCCGTCTCTAAGCGAATAT
>CABUYS010000167.1 GCA_902495835.1 uncultured Oscillospiraceae bacterium
AAAGAGTTAGTATAACGATTTTTGTCTGTTATACCTTTTAATTTTCCATAAATAGCTTGGTCCATTTTTATAAATTTATTTGATATTTCTTCTTTTGGTGTTGCAACTAAATTAAAGTTCAAATTGTATTTTTCAGAGTATTCGTCACATTTCTTTCTCATAAATTCTACTATTTTAATACCAAATTTTTGTGCCTCTTTTGACTCTCCCTGATGTTCTCCTGTCAAAGCTTTTAAACATTCTGCTAATCCGCTAAAACCTATATTCAAAATGCCATGTTTTAGTGCTTTTTTCAAATTA
The DNA here is from genome assembly GCA_902495835.1 of uncultured Oscillospiraceae bacterium. Classification (GTDB taxonomy): domain Bacteria; phylum Bacillota; class Clostridia; order Oscillospirales; family Acutalibacteraceae; genus UMGS1491. The sequence goes on from CABUYS010000167.1 coordinate 301, forward strand.
TCATTATCTTTTAATTTTTCACTGTCTATCCATACATTTTGCTCTAATAGGAACGGAAAATTGTATGTATTTTTCTTACATTGTATTTCATATCTTTCTAAGAGTTGGTCTTTTACTAAATCTAATTTTTCTTCTAGTTCAGTAAAAAATCCCTTTTCGTCTGCTTTATCACTTGAAATAATTCCATGTTTTATTCCTAACCTAGGTAAGTTTATTGAAGTTGTTGATAATGTTCCTCTGCCCACTGATACTGCTTTATTTGAGTCAACTACATTTTCTAACACTCTATTTCCTATTCCTGTGTATGCAACTTCTGTATCATAATCTCCTTGTTTGTAATCATCTATATTAAATTCTGCATCTAAGAAAGAAAAGTTAATATTCTTTCTTTTAACAGCTACTGTGCATGCTAGTTCAAACAAATCATAATTTGTGTCTTCCTTGTTATAGTTTGTTCCAGTTTTCACTTTAAAAATTGCTACTGGAAATGCACATTCTTCACCATTTCCAAGGCCATTGTTAATTGCAGTTAATATTGATTTGGTTACCATTCTGCCTTCTGGTGATGTGTCTGTTCCAAAGTTAATACAAGAAAATGGTAGTCTATTCCCTGCTCTTGAATGTATTGTGTTTAAATCATATATAAATGATTCCATTGCTTGGTCTGTTAATTTTTTAGTTTTTTCAATTGCCTTGTTATATGCAATTTTAAACATTCTTTTAAGCTCCTCAGACTCTCTACAATATTTATCAAATATACTTGGTTCAAAGTCAATAGTATTTATTTTTTCTATTTCTCTTTCAATTCCGTTTACAGCAATGAATTTGTCAAAGTCTGTTAACTCTAAAAAGTCAAAAATCAATTGTTTTAATTGCTTTTTAAATGTTTTAAGAACTCCTTGTGCCATGTAATAGTCAAATGATGGTATACTTTGCTCGCCATATTGATCATTTTGATTTGCTTGTATTGCAACAGTGGCTAGATTTGAATATGCTATTATTCCACTTGGCTCTTTTATATAGTTATTTCCTACATAAAAACCATCATCATATAATTTGCTTATATCTATTTGACATGAACTTGTTGTACCTGTTGGAATAAAATTCATTCCATGAATATATATGTCTCCATTTTCATGTGCTTCTGAAAATTTCTTTTTCATTAAATATGTTATTGCAAATTGTCTTGAAATTGTACTTGCATATTGAAACATATTTCCCATGGTTGTTTCATTATCATTGTTTCTATCCTTTTTATTTTCTTCTACATTGGCTGACTTTAATCCTAAGTTTTCCAATGCTTTTAGAAATTTATGTTGCTTTTTTTCATCAAAAAACAACTGTCTTGATTGGGCTCTTTTTTCACGATAACTTGCAAAAGCTCCATAAACATCCTGATAGCCTAGGTTCTTTAATTCTTCTTCTATCAAGTCTTGAATCTCTTCAATCTTTATTTTATCAGAATCTATTTTTTCTATTCTACTTAAAACTTTACTATATACTTTATTTACATCTGTTTCATTATATTTA
>CABUYS010000168.1 GCA_902495835.1 uncultured Oscillospiraceae bacterium
AAAAAGGTTTCGTAAACGAACCACAAAGATGCAAAGCTTGCCGTGACGCACGCAAAAATGCAAACAAACAAGAACGCGAAATGTTCATAGCTGAATGCGCATCTTGCGGCGGAGAAGCAAAAGTTCCTTTTAAACCACGCGAAGACCGTCCGGTTTACTGCAGCGAATGCTTTGCAAAAATGAAAGAAGAAGAAAACAACGACTAATTCATCGATGTTTTTAACTTGCGAAATAGCTACGTGTAGAGCGTAGCTATTTTGGTTTTTAATTTTAAATATCAGGTGCTGAAACAAATGAAAGAATTTAAACTAAGCAATAGATTGTCCGCATGTGCCGAAGTGGTTACTCCCAATTCAAAAATAGCCGACATAGGAACCGACCACGCATACATACCTATTTATTTGGGACTGACAAAAAAAATATCACACGCTCTTGCGTGCGATGTGCGCTCAGGGCCATTGGAAAATGCTAAAAAAAATATAAACTTCTATAATTTAAACAATATTATTGAAACAAGATTATCCGACGGACTTGAAAATGTATCCGAAAACGAAGCGGATGAAATAATAATTGCGGGCATGGGAGGAAACATGATTTCAAACATCTTGGAAAACTGCTCTTGGAAAAACAAAAAATCAAAAAGATTCATACTTCAACCCATGAAATACGAAAATAAATTAAGAGCATACCTTGCTTTAAAAGGATATGAAATACAAAATGAAACGGCAGTAATTTGCTCTGAAAAAGTATACAGTGTAATGACTTGTGTTTTTACGAATATTCCGTATAAAATAACCCCTGTTCAGGAATACATCGGAAAAATAACAATAAATCAAAATTCTGCCTCAAAATCGTATATAAAAAAACAAATAAAAAATCTTCAAAATCTTGAAAAAGGCGCAAAAGCTATGGGTAACATCGCAGAAGCAGAAAAATACAGCTCTACTGTAAGCACTCTTTTGCAAGAATTAAAAAATTAATATAAGGAAAAGATAAATATGATTTATGTACGTGACATATATAACTTTTTAAATGATATAGCTCCGTTTGACGCGTCTTTAAGTTTTGACAACTGCGGACTTCTGGCAGGAAATTATAAAAATTCGGTAAGCAAAGTTTTACTGGCTTTGGACATTACTACTGACGTAGTTAAAGAAGCTCAAGCTATCGGAGCCGAGCTTATAATCAGCCATCATCCCATAATTTTCAAACCTTTGAAAAACATAAGTTTTAACAGTGCTGTTCATCTTTTGTGTAAATTCGAAATAAACGCAATTTGTGCTCACACTAACCTGGACGTAGCAAAAGAAGGAGTAAATTATTGTTTGGCGAAAAAATTAAAAATCAATTCTTTGGAACCTCTTTGCTATGAGGAAAATCAGCCTTTGGGACTAATCGGAACACTTAACGAAAGCATGAGCTGCACTGAATTTGCACAGCACGTAAAAAACTGCCTTAACTGCAAAGGTTTGCGATATACAAATATATACAAAACAATTAAAAAAGTTGCAGTGTGTTCGGGCTCGGGAGGAGATTTTGTAAAAGAAGCGTATTTTAAAGGTGCGGACGCTTTTGTCACGGGTGAAATCAAGCACAGCCAAATACTTGAGGCCAACGAACTGAAATTAGCCGTAGTAGATGCAGGCCACTATAAAACTGAAAATGTTATCATCTCTCCTCTTGCGGAAAAACTTAAAGAGCATTTTAGAGATATATCATTCTTTGAAAGCTCTGTATTAACCGATAACATAGATTACATTTGAAAAAAACAATAAAAATAATATCACTCACAGAA
>CABUYS010000169.1 GCA_902495835.1 uncultured Oscillospiraceae bacterium
CCCGTCAATTGCCGATTTTTGTATCGAATAAGTATGGCTCCATGGTCAAGCGGTTAAGACATCGCCCTTTCACGGCGGTAACGCGGGTTCGATTCCCGCTGGAGTCACCAAACAAGTAAACCCGTTTCCTGATGGAGACGGGTTTTGCTTTTATCATTTATTTGAAAAAAATCTGTTTTATTGCATTAATTTATCTGTATAACAGTCTGCACAGTCAATAAAATTTAAGGATTGCAATAAAATTTTAAAAAAAGCCTTGGAAACAAAATGCTATGAACCCCAAAAGTTGGACAGAAAAATAACTAGATTAATTGTGAGTGAGTTCGGTATTGTACCGGACTCATTCCATTTAGAGTAAGAGAGATTCTCTCGTTGTTCCAATAGTATATGTACTCTTTCAGACAGTGGACGAATTCGTCCACTGTCTGAAACTTTTCGCCGTAAAACATTTCCACTTTCAACCGCCCGAAAAAGTTCTCCATTACACTGTTATCCAAGCAGTTGCCTTTTCTCGACATACTTTGGATTATGTTATGCTCTTGCAATTGTTTTTGAAACTCTTTCATTTGGTATTGCCAACCTTGATCGGAATGCAGTATTGGTCTTGCGCCTTGCGGCAACTTGTCAAACAGTCCTTTCAGCATTTCTCGCATTTGCTCGAAATTCGGACTTAACGAGATCGAATAGCTTATTACTTCGTTGTTATGTAAGTCTATTACAGGAGATAGATATACTTTGTCATCACATACCGCGAACTCGGTTACGTCGGTTGCCAACTTTTCAAACGGTTTATTTGTTTCAAAGTCGCGATTTATTATGTGCGGAGCTATCTTGCCGACTTCGCCTTTATACGATTTATACTTGCTTTTACGGCGTTTACCATATAACCCCATGCTTCTCATTAGCTTATGTACCGTTTTATGGTTGAGTACGACACCTTTTTGACGTAATGCAAGCAATACCCGACGGTAACCGTATCGCTGCTTATTCTCGGTAAAGATACTTTCTATCTCTTGCTTAACGGATTTATACTTATCTTTATCTTGTTGTTTGAGATAATAGTAATATGTACTTCGAGCTAAACCGGATAATGCAAGTAATGCTTTCAGCGGAAATCTATGCCTTAATTCCGAAACAATTATTGCTTTTTGTTTTTCTCTTGCTCGTCCGCAAGAACTAAGGCACTCAGTTTTTTTAAGTATTCAAGCTCCATGCGCAGTCGTTGATTCTCGGCAATGAGATCTTCTTCTACCGATTTATCCAACGGCTCCCTGGGCTTGCGATTCTTTGGCGGTCTACCACTACGCTGTTTCATAAAACCTTCCATTCCTTCTTCCAAATATATGCGTTCCCAGCGTTGTACCATTTGCCTTGTCCCACCTATACTGTCATCTCCAAGGTTATACTTGCGGACAGTTTCATGATAGCTCAATCCATTGGTACGCATATCCAGTATAACATTAAATTTGAATTCTGGCGAGTATTTCTTTTGCTTTTGTCCTTTCTTTGCCATAAAAATGCACCTCCAAAAGTTTTGTCTAACTTTTGGGGTGCATTTCATAAAGGAACGCGGCTTTTTCAACCGTGTTTTTTATTTTTTTGTAAGCAACGTTTTTTACGCCTGCTTTTCGTTAACGATTTTCTTGTAAAACGGTCTTGTAAAAATACAGTTGCTATTCGGCGCGGTTACTGCACTTCCACCGAACCCTTTATGATAATCTGTTCTCCCACGATAGGCGTACCTTTGCTGCCGTTTTCGGCTTTGTTGCTGCCCAGCGAGTTTTTGCCCGGGCC
>CABUYS010000170.1 GCA_902495835.1 uncultured Oscillospiraceae bacterium
GAAAAGAAAACGGGTAAAATACAATATGTCTCTTGGAGAAATAAAACCACAGAAGGTTTTGATGTTCAAAATGGAGGAGAATATCAAAAAAGAATAAAATGGACGGAAAGTTATCGGATCTGTATTCAAGGGGAGAGAAAAGGGTATATTGCGGAGGAAGTTCAGAAAGATCATTTTTATACTTTATTCTTGAGTAATATTTGCTTAGGGAGAGCTTGTTATGAAAAATGTAAATATAAATATCTATCTTCTGCTGCAGATATTCGTATCGGCGATTTATGGGGTAAAACTTATCAGGAAAATGAGGAGGGCGTAAATGCTTTATTAACGTTTACGGCGAAAGGACAAGAAATTGTAGCGGGTTTAAAGAATTGTGTCATTGATTCCCAAACTTTAGCCGTAGTAACAGAAGGGCAATTAAAAAAGAATCTCAGTACTCCTCTTTTACGTCGCAAAGCAATGGTTTTGTTAAAGCAGGAGGGAACAGATCTGAAAAAGGTTATTTACTTGGCAAATAAGTGGAATCGGATAAAAGCGATAAAGTATTATGTATTGCATCCTTTTTTGATGTGGTGCCGGATAAAGCGAAAAATGAAACAATGAAAATTAAAATAATTACTTGTAGCAGGGCATATAATTTGGGAGCTGCCTTGCAAACTTATGCCTTACAAACTTATCTTATCTCTTTGAAGCAGGAAGTAAAAGTTATTGATTATAATCCCCCTTATTTTAGTAGGAATGTGAGTTATAGAACTGTCGGTTCATTTGCCAATAAAAATTGGATGCTCCAATGTTTGTATATGCTCTACAAAGTACCTCAGAGGTTTGTCGATCACCGGATATTTAAAGGTTTTCTTAGAAAATATATTCAGACAACAAAAGAATATCATTCTGTCCGGGAATTGGAAGAGGCCCAACTTAAAGCTGACCTGTTTATATGCGGAAGCGATCAGATATGGTGTCCCACAAAACCGACAGGGAAAGATGTGGCTATGTATTTAAGCTTTGTTAAGAAGGGAAAGAAAGTGGCATATGCTGCTAGTTTTGGAGAAGAAGTCCTGAGCAGAGAACAGATGGAATTTTTACAAAATCAAATTCATGATTTTTTATTTCTGTCTGTTCGGGAAACTACTGGAGTTGAAATTGTGAAAAAGGCAGGTTTCGAGTGCGTACAAGTGATGGATCCGGTATTTTTAATTTCCCAGGACAAATGGATTGTTTTTTCAAGTAAGAGTGTTAAATACAAAAAATTCGGCAGTTATCTTTTGGTCTATCCCATGTCACTAGCTGATCCTGCTTTTCTTTTTCATGCAGCAAGAGAAATTGCCAGGGAGAAAAATTTAAATGTTGTCATAATAGGAAAAAGTAAAAGAGGAGTAAAGAAAACGGATTATTATGTGAATAATGCTAGTCCGCAAGATTTTGTAAGTTTGATTCAGCATTCCTCTTTTGTAGTAACCAATTCTTTTCATGGAACATGTTTTTCTATTCTTTTCCGTAAAGAATTTGTGGTGTATGGAAAAGAGGCGAAGCCGAATACTCGTATTGATTCCTTACTGAAATTGATGGGGTTATCGGATAGGTATACAAAAGATAAAAATTTGATAATTGACAATCCTATTGATTATAACCTTCTCAGACCAGTCCTTACTAAATATCTTTTAGCTTCTCAGCAATACCTTGCAAAAGCTATACATTCGGATGAGAATGTATAAATTGATTGAAATCGCTTATAAAATAATGTTTAAATATGATTA
>CABUYS010000171.1 GCA_902495835.1 uncultured Oscillospiraceae bacterium
AGAAAACAGGAGGCTTGACCTTGCTTTCCCGTCCAATCCCGGAATTACCTTTGCGCCCTGAACGAAAATGACTGACTGATGCGGCTCACTGAAAGGCGCGGAAATGGAGGTAAACGGAAGTGGAGGCAGATTGGACAGGAAAACTTCAAAAGAGAAATCCGTAAAAAAGAAGTCCACAAAAGAAAAAGGGAAACAGCCGGAAGCGTGGAACCGGGCAAACCACCGTGTGGAAAGTATGGTTTTATATGTCCGGCAGGACGTGTCCGGTCGGACATATAAAATCATTCTTTCAGGTTTGCCTGCCGTGGGTGACGGCTTGTTCCATTCATGGAGCGGGCGGTCTTGCACGGCTTTCCGCTTCCGGCTCAAATGGACAGCGAAAAAGAAAAACAGTCAGAAATCCGTAAAAGCACCTCTCTGGCATAAGCGCAAAAGAAATGGGCCTTGCATCATCAGTCTAAACTTCTGTTTAGGCGTGAGGCAAAGCCCTTTTCTCCGCTTATGCGGTAGTCGGCATACGTTCGTCCAAAATCTCTTTGGGCGATGGTGTGCCGACGGACAAAACCGCTTTTACGGAAAAACTTATATGTGAGGATAAAAAATCAGGAGATTTATTTCTAAATCTCCCGTTTAATTTCTATTTTTGCATACGAAGAGTTCTTTGAAGGTTACGCAACGCGCAGAAGGATAATGCAGTAGATAACTAACTAATTCGTAACCTATTACTATCATGAGCAATTAACCTACGCTCATTTCCAATAAATTACACTCTTTTCGTAACTTCGTCTAGCAAAAATGTTTGAAAATTAGGGTCATTAGGAAAATTATTGATGTTTTTAAGATTTGCATTATAATCATAGAAAACTGGATAAGTGAATTTATTGGCTTTTTGTATATCTTCAAATTCTTGGTAGTTCTTTGAATGAATAACAAAAAGAAAGGCTATGTCTTCAGAGAAAGTATTTAGTTCTTTTATAAATAATTTCCAATCGAATAACTTTAAGCGACAAGCTGTACAACCTGTCGTATCAATATATGTCAATATTTTGTATTTATGATCTAGAATATGGGGAATTATAGTATCTTCACCCATTATTTTTGCATTTAAAGGAGTGAATATTATTTTTTTCCCGTTCCATGTTTGAATAATATTTTTAGCTCTTCGTTGATACGTGTTGCATGAAAGTAAATTGAAAAATAAAATTATGAAAAATATTATTTGTATAAAAGATTTCATTTGGATTTATTTTTATTATTGAATGAATATAGACGAAGAACGACTCCTTCGTTGTTTAAATGTTGTTTGATTTCTTCTGGTAGTTGGAGGTCTTTTTTGTATGTTAAATAATCTCCAGGATAAATGCAACTGATGATTCCTTCCTCGCATATTCCGATAACATTTCCCAATTTATTAAAAGGGTGTGGTTCGCCTAAATATAAAATACCTGCTGTTTTATCAATTAGAAATATTTTGTCAATACGTTCATCCCAAATATACCCTAATAGGTAGTCATCATTTACAATAGTAAAATTTTTTAGGCAGCATAAGTGATCATACATTTTTTCTTTCTTTTCTATATTTTTCAAAGCGATTTCTGGAACATTTTTTTCTCCAAAGTCAAAATGGATATTTTTTAAAGGCTTACCATTTTTTGAAAATAAGTAAATATTATTATCAAAAAAACGATTGTAAATGATATATTTTTCTGTTTGTAAAAATTGATAAAAGCTGATCC
>CABUYS010000172.1 GCA_902495835.1 uncultured Oscillospiraceae bacterium
CCGAATACACGAAGCAAACTGTTTTCGGGCGAGCAAACCTCGCCCCTACGAACTAAACGACAGTATTATCCACGTTTTGACAACCCCAATTTTGTTTATGGGAAGATATTTAATCAACAAGTATGATAAAAAATGAAACTATATATTCTGATACAACGTTTGTTGAAAAGGCAATGGGTTCGATGTTTTGTTCTTTTCTTTATTTTGATTTCAATTATAGCGGTTATTGCAAGTTCATTTGAGGAAATGTCTGAATACAAAGTACCATTATTCGGAATAACCTATATATCTTCTTTTGTTTTTCTGGTTGAATATATAGCCCGCATTTTATCTGCCCCCGCGCTCTATCCTGATATGAAAGCAGCAAAAGCACGTCTGAAATATACATTTTCCTTCTATGGTTTTGTTGATTTTATAGCAGTGATTCCTTGTATTCTTACTTATGTATATTGGAATACAGAAGTGGTGCATATTATTATTTTGCCCTATATTTTTATTATTTTTAAATTGATACGGCATTCGCGCTCTTTCCGGGTTATCGGCAAAGCTCTTGCTTCCGTTAAGGAGGAGCTTGAGACAGCCTACACTGCCAGCTTTATTACGATTTGTTTTTCTGCCATTCTTATGTATTATATTGAAAGGAGTGCTCAACCCGAGGTTTTTGAAAACATTGGCGACGGGATTTGGTGGGCTATCATTACATTTGCAACGGTAGGGTATGGCGATATTTATCCAATTACGCCTTTGGGAAAATTATTGGGGTGCATCATTTGTTTGGTGGGAGTAGCAATGGTGGCTATTCCGACCGGTATCATCAGTTCTTCTTTTATCAATATCGTACAAAAAAAAGAGAAGAAACAAGGAGAGGACTGCAATAACGAAGGTGATAAGCAGTAAATTGCTGTGATACAGTGGTGTGCGTGGTTAAAGTTTGTTTGTGGCGACAACGAACTTATTTCTTGTTTTTGGCAGAATAGAAGAAGGCAGTACACTTCGAGAAAAGGTTATGGCTTTTTTGAGAAAATTTTAAGTTCATCGTTGAACTAATTGGAACTTTCCGGCAAGCATTGGGTATTTCGCATTAAGACTATTTTATGTTTGTTAGTAATTGACAGTCAGAATAAAAAGAAATCCCATTTAATGCTTAATTGCTTCATAATGTGGAAAGTATATTTGGAAGAATAAGAAGAAAAAAAGTGTATCTCTTAGTAAGAGATACACTTTTCGCTGCAAATTTACACAAAGTTTTGATAATTAAAACTTTTTGAGAAGAAAAATCACGAGCCAAGTGCAAAAATATCTTTAGTCTTAAGTTTTAGGACACTTTTTTATAGGTTTAAACAACTCATAATAAAGTAATTATGTGCGTCCGGTGTATCTCTTACTAAGAGATGCATCGGACGCAACTCTTTTTTAAGGGTTTGAAAGATGTGTATTTATTTGAAATAGAGACGATAAAAAGAGAGTACAATGGACTATCTATTCCTACACCGCGACAAGCGTACCTTTACTTCCGAAAGGCAGAAGAATCTGCTTTTCCGGGCTGCCCGGATTTATTGGGAGCAGAAGTTCGCAAACTGTGAGCCGGAGAAAGCAAGAAAAGTCGATTGTGAGCTATATAAATATGTATTGTATTATTTGGAAGTGCGCCAAGTGTTTCTTGACCCGAAGCTCTCACTGAAGAAGCTGAGTGAGATGATTGAAACGAACCAGACTTATCTGTCGAACG
>CABUYS010000173.1 GCA_902495835.1 uncultured Oscillospiraceae bacterium
GAATACACAAAAGCAAAAAGGTCTTGCATAACTAAAAAACCCATAACAACTACGGAGCAGTAAAAAAACACCTTACCGAACAACAATAAGCCTTAGACATACATTAGTGTTCACAACCATAAAATTGAATGGAATGAAGATTTATGTGAACTTGAAAATCGGATAACACATAGAATATTTAGAATGTGTATTCAAATCAGGAAGATACGCAATATGAACGAAATGAAATAATATAAAAAAGATTTGAAATCTCATAAGCGATTTAAAATAATTCATGAATGAATACAACAAGCTGCTTTTAAACGAAATAATATATTGTAATTTGAAAAAACTCGGAAAATCTTATATTTTAAAACACAAATGCGAATTTATAAAAAAATCAAAATTGAAGCGAAAAATATTATGATACTCCGAACACGGTTTTAGATAATGTAATTAACCGAAAATAGTTATTACAAAGTAAAAAATCGGAGCAAAACAGCAAAACTCTATATACATTTTATATTCTGAAGAAATATACAAAACGGAAGATATAAAACAATATATAAAAGGTCCGATTTGAAATAATTCATGAATGAACACAATAAGCTGCTTTTAAATGAAATAATGTATTGTAATTTGAAAAAAACTCGGCAAATCTTATATTTCAAAACACAAATGCAAATTCATGAAACAATAAAAGCTGAAGCGAAAAATATTATGATACTCCCGATAAAGCTTTAGAACATATAATTGACATTCAAAATTACTACAGCAGTAAAAGATTAGGACAAAACTATATAAGTCTATTTATCGCCGTAAATATAAATTTAACAGATGAAATTTTCCTTAGCGCTAAAATTTCGCTTATACACCGAAAAACGCAAAACTTTATCATAAAAAAGTTAACCGACGCAGCGAACAATTCCGCCGTGCCGGTGTTTCTTAGAGACACTTAATCCCCATTATAAAATACTCTCCTAAAAGAGTATATCTTACAAAACATTACTCTTCTTTTTTTGCTTTGAGCAGTAAACAACACTAGAGTCATCTGCCACAGCCTGAGCCCACTTACAATTATCACAAATGTTCAGAGTTACTCCGCTGTGCAGCGGTTCAAATTCACCGCAATTACACATTTGGGTACGGGATGTCTGGAGGAGATTATCATCAATTTTTTCAGCTACGTTAGCGCCGCCTACTACAAACTCCAAATCTTCAATTTTCGATATCTTAAATACTTTGCCTTTAGATTCTTCTGCCATTCAGCAACCCCCCGCTTCAAATTTGCTTATAATTTTTAATATGATTACAATATAAAAACCACATTATATAAAAAATTTATGTTATATATACTATCACGAGCCATAAAAATTGTCAACAAAAATAAAAGAAAAAAATTTTTTTATTTACAATAAATGATTTTGTCGATTTCACTAATGCATACAACAATTTAACATTAAAAGTAAAAATCAGTAATTATTACCCATTTTAGGAGAAATTTATCAGCACTATCGAGGTCATAACCGCAACAACATCGGTTATTAGAGCGCTTGCAACCGTGTGACGTGATTTTTTTATTCCTACGCAGCCGAAATATACCGTTAAAGTATAAAATGTTGTTTCCATAGATCCCATAATAACAGACGCTATTTTACCTATTCTATTTGAATAAATTTATCAGCACAATCGAAGTTATAATAGCAACAACATCGGTTATTAGAGCGCTTGCAACCGTGTGA
>CABUYS010000174.1 GCA_902495835.1 uncultured Oscillospiraceae bacterium
GTTGGATCAATCAGCGACTTCAAACGATAGAAATGCGCAAAAAACTTACCGATGAATGGAAAGAACGCGGGGTAAAAGAAGGCGTAGAATATGCAATACTCACCGATGAAATGACGAAAGCGTGGAGCGGTCTGACGGTTAAAGAGTATAAAGAACTCAAAGGGTTGAAAAAAGAAAATCTGCGCGACAATATGACGGATATCGAACTTGTTTTGAATATGCTTGCAGAAGTTACGACAACAACGCTTTCAAAGAAAGAACAGCCGGAAACTTTTGCCGAAAACCGTTCCGTAGCAAAACGCGGCGGTAAATTTGCAGGAGATACCCGTAAACGATTTGAAGAAGAAATCGGCGGAAAGGTAATATCTCCGCTTAATGCAAGCGACAAGCCCGCGCTTGAAACAAAGAAAGATAACGACGAAAATAAAGACTGATTAGAAAAATCAAGAACAAAACTCGGATATAAACAACTGAATATAAAAACGCCGAGAAGCCGCACGAAAAATGTGCGGCTTCTTTTCGTCGTGTAAAATATAGTAAAGACAAAAAATCAAGGAGATTGTAATGAAATATTATCGATGGTTGGATATTGACAACTATGTAAACACCGCTTCAAAGATAAAAAACATACGATATATAAGCAAAATGTCGAGAAAAGATTGAAACTCCGATTTTTGTCTATTATATGCGAAAAACCAAGGTTCACTCATTCGGTTATATATGCTTGACAAAAATTGTAATTGAGAGTATAATATATATAAAATTTATGAGGTTGTTGTAGGTAAGAGTAAATTTAAGACAAAGCAATTTCAAAAATTTAACTATTCATCTACGGAGGTGTCCGCCAATGAACAAGTTTATTTAGCGCAAACAGAAAAGGTATATCCTGTTTTTGTTTGCGCTTTTTGTTTTTATATCAAATCATACAGAAGGAATTATGTGTAAAAAGTTTTTTGTTAGGAATATAAAGAGTTAGACTAATAAAGTATTTTATAAGGATAAGAAGAGATATATGGTTAAAAGTTTAAGAATTAACAATAAGAAAATTTATGTTTACATTTGTGCCTTAATTGTGTTGTTTGTATCCGTTCTTTGTCTGAATATGGTAAAAAGTAATAATAAAGCTTTTGCTGAGGAGAGTAGCGATGTTACGGTTTCAGTTTCACTAAATGATGGCTTTTCAAACGTGCTCTTTGGGATTGAGAACGTCAGTGTCGGTGAAAATTTTGCCTTTTCAGTACCCAATAGGGCAAATTATACTTTTATAGGCTGGAAATATCAAGAGAATTATTTAACGGATTCACTTGGTGTTGGAATTGGAACATGGAGTTTGACCCAAAATGTAACATTAATAGCTGGATGGGATCCAGATGATAAGATAATTCAATTTGATACAGGAACAAATACAATAGTCGTGAATTCAATAGAAATCGAGTATGGTTCTAAGGTTGTTCTTCCACATGACATTGTAAGGAATGGATATACATTTACAGGGTGGTACGATAGCAATGGAGTATGTTATGCAGGTAGTGATGGTGTAATGACAAGGGAATGGGACAAAGAAGAAGCAACATACACTCTACACGCAGAATGGATATTAACACAATATAGCATTACATATAATTTGGACGGAGGAACA
>CABUYS010000175.1 GCA_902495835.1 uncultured Oscillospiraceae bacterium
CAAAAAGAAATTGCGAAGACAGTATAAGTACAGTCAGGGTGAGGAAGGTACAGCCCGCAATATATTTTATCGAAATAAGGGCAAGTATAACGCAGCAATGAAAAAAGCAGAAACATAAAAACATTATTCCGGAAACAAAATTTGAAATTTTCCACAGGGTAGGATTTTTTCTGTTTAATTTTGTTCTGTACCCTATAAAAAAATTAGGTTTGGAAAATTTTGCGCAAAGCACATAAGTTATGCCCACTACAAATAAAACGGCGGGATACATAAACGTTAAAAAATCATGCGTATCTAACAAAACAATTGCGCTCCTTTATTATTGTTATGTTTTTATAAATAAATTAGTTATGATATCATCTATAAATATAATTTAAGCGATATTCTGATTTTACTGTATTAAAACGAAACCAGCATATTTTGATAAATCTGCTTTTAAGGCTAATTTGTTTCGAGCTGAAGTCAGCGCCCGACATTTATCATGAATGAAAGGGAAAGCAAAAGACAGGGCGCAAGCTGCTTAGGAAGAAAGAGTAATTCTTAATAAGGGTGTATCAAAACATAGACCTAATTTTTACCGATAGCCGATTTAGATTTAAAGTAAAACGGGGTTTCGTTCCTGAACGTAATTGGTTTATAGTCTAGGATAGTTGTAACCGTTAATTTTGTGCTAAGGGGATTTAATCTGAAAAGCGAAATGAAGAACAGGCGATAACAAAGAAGCAAAAGACAGGGCGCAAGCTGCTTAGAAAGAAAGAGTAATTTTCAATATGAGGCGGCGAAAAATAATATTTCAGATTTTATTTTTCTGCGATTAATTATCGGTAGCTGAAATAGCACACAGGGAAAGTCTGCACGCGTCAATTCCGAAAACAAAGACGCGGATTTTCCGCAAGTATTTTTAATTGTACAGAAACCCAAAAGTAAAAGATTTTTAAAAGAGAAAATCAGTCGGGCAAAATTTATCGGTTAAAACGTTTTGAAAAAATAACGTAGGATAAATGTGCTGCTGAATTGCGTTTCCTTACGGTGAATGCCCGCGGTACGATAATTACAATTCTTATGATTAACGATATACCGAAACAAATAATTTATTAAGGTTATGGGTTGTAAAAGCAATCCTGATTAATTACAGACACTGACCTAAGTAAAGAACACAAATTTTCATTGTTATTGCCGCGGTAAGATAATAACAATACTTATGATTAACGATATACCGAAACAAATAAATTTATTAAGGTTATGGGTTGTAAAAGCAATCCTGATTAATCACAGACACTGACCTAAGTTAAGAACAAAATATTTTTTATCGTTATTGACCGCGGTACAGAAGAGCGTATTTTTTCGGAGTCATGCCCACGTGTTTTTTGAATTGTCTGATAAAATGGAACTCGTTTGAAAAACCGCATTTTTGCGCGACGTCGAAAATGGGAATGGTGCTGTTCTGGCTGAGAAGCCGCTTGGCAAAATCCATTCTTGCAACAATGAGGTCCTGATTGGGGGTAGTTTTGAAAATGGCTTTATACAGCACGTAAAAGCGCGATTCCGAAAGGTTAATCTGTTCCGCCATATGAGAAATTGTCCAGTTTTTATCGAGGTTGGAAAAGA
>CABUYS010000176.1 GCA_902495835.1 uncultured Oscillospiraceae bacterium
TGAACTTTAACCGGAGGAAGGCCATCGAGCGCCTCCATTACGGCTTTGTTTGTGACTTTGAGGGCATCTTCTATGCTTTTTCCTTTAACAAGTTCAGTCGCCATAGAACTCGTTGCCACAGCTGCTCCGCATCCGAAAGTTTTAAATTTTACATCAGTTATAACTCCGTTTTCTATTTTGAGATACATTTTCATTATATCTCCGCATTTTGGATTTCCAACTTCGCCTACTCCATCGGCATTTTCAATTTCTCCGACATTTCTTGGATTTGCAAAGTGATCCATTACTTTTTCGCTGTAATTCACTTAATTTTCAACTCCTTAATTTTTAAATGTTTAAAATTATTTGTTTTCTTTAATTATTTTTTCCCAAAGAGGGGACATATCGCGAAGTCTCTTTACTGCTTTTGAAACTTCTGCTATTACAAAATCGATTTCTTCATCTGTGTTTGATTCGTCGAGCGAAAGCCTTAACGAGCCGTGAGCGATTTCGTGAGGCAATCCTATGGCTAATAAAACATGACTTGGATCAAGAGAACCGGAAGTACATGCCGAGCCCGAAGAAGCGCATATTCCTGCCATGTCGAGCAGTAAGAGCAAAGACTCGCCTTCAATTCCTTCAAAACTTATATTAACGTTTCCGGGAAGTCTTTTTTCTCTGTGGCCGTTAAGTCTTGAGCGTTCTATCTTTAAAAGTTCACTTATAAGTTTATCACGCTTTTTGATTAATTTAGAATTTTTTTCTTCTATTTCGGTGCACGCCGTTTCGATTGCTTTTCCGAGTGCAGCAATTTCAGCTGTATTTTCGGTGCCTGCACGTTTCCCGGATTCCTGAGCTCCGCCTTCCATGAAAGTTTCGATTCGCACGCCTTTTCTTATATAAAGGGCGCCGATTCCTTTTGGTCCGTGAAATTTGTGCGCAGACAAAGAAAGCATGTCAATGTTTTGTTTTTTTACATCTATCGGCACATGGCCTACTGCCTGAACTGCATCAGTGTGGAAGAGAACGCCTTTATCTTTGCATATTTTTCCTATTTCTTCAATCGGTTCGATAGTGCCGATTTCGTTATTTGCGTACATTATTGTTACGAGCGCGGTCTTTTCGGTTATGGCGTTTTTGACATCTTTTGGATTCACGAGTCCTTGACTATCCACGTCAAGATAAGTAACGTCAAATCCTTTTTTCTCTAAATATTGTACTGTGTGAAGCACGGCGTGGTGCTCTATTTTCGAAGTTATGATATGATTTTTTCCTTTTTTTAATCCTTCAAATGCCGCGCCTTTTATTGCCCAGTTGTCGGATTCAGTTCCGCAGGAAGTAAAAAATATTTCTTTTGAAGAAGCACCCAAAGCCTTTGCTACGCGCTCTCTTGCAATTTCAAGTTCTTTTTTTGCGTTTCGTCCGACGGAATAAATAGTGGAAGGATTCCCGAAATTCTCTCTGAAAAACGGCATCATTGTTTCCAAAGCTTCCTGGCTTACCGCTGTCGTTGCGGCATTGTCCATGTAAATAATTTTTTTCATATTTGTCGGGGCTTATTTTTTAAAGTTGCCCGATTTACCACCTTTCTTTTTTATTTTTAATAAATAATTTAAATTTTAAAA
>CABUYS010000177.1 GCA_902495835.1 uncultured Oscillospiraceae bacterium
ATGGGTAACGCATGGGTCTCCATATCTCTGACTTGTACAGAAGAAGTATGCGTATGCAACACAATATCCGGATGTTTTTCTATGAAAAAAGTATCCTGCATATCCCGGGCCGGATGCTCTTCAGGAAAATTCAAAGCTGAAAAATTATGCCAGTCATCTTCAATTTCAGGACCCTCTGAAATGGTAAATCCCAATTTGTCAAATATAGATAAAATCTCATTTCTCACAATGGCTAAAGGATGCCGTGTCCCTAAATGCATAGGATCTCCCGGCAAGGTAAGATCTAAACCGGATTTCCCCTTATCTGAGTCACACAACTGCTCTTTTAACGTATTAATTTTATTCAGTGCAGCCGTTTTCAATTCATTAAGAGCCTTGCCTATCTCCTTTTTCTGCTCTACAGATACATTCTTAAAATCCTCAAACAGAAGAGCAATGGTTCCCTTTTTACTCAAATGTTTAATTCTGAATTGCTCTACTTGCTCCAGTGTCTCCGCCGTGAAAGCATTTATTTCCGACGTCAGTTCTTTAATCTTATTTAACATTGTATCTTCTTTTAATTACCGAGGCCACAAAGTTAGAAAAAATATGGGAAATGTACTACTTTAAATGGACGGGAGCCGCAAAATGTCAAAGGAAGCTTATCTTAACCGATTCGTTAGCGAATCGCCCCCTACGCTTTACAAATTAATTTTATTTTAAAAGTCTGGATTTTTCCTTTCTAGCTGACTTTACAGATATTTTTTATTTTATTTTTTTCAAATTATTTCTCCATCGCTTTAAGTAAGGATAGATCAAACATCCGATAATCGCACCGAAAACATCAGCTAACAAATCCAGTATATCCCCACTCCGATTGAAAAAATATTCCTGTAACAATTCTATAATTCCTCCATAAATAAATGCAATACTGATGGTGGTCAGATATATTTTTCTCCACGAAAGCCGAGTCTGGTATTCCAACTCACTGCAAAGTAAAATAGCCATAACAAAAAACATTCCGAAATGAACAATTTTATCTATATGCGGGAAAACCCAATGGGGATTAGGTATATCTTTCCCCGGAATGGCACATAAAACAAAAATAACCAATGCCCATATAATATTACGGAACAATAAAATATGGTTCTTCTTTTTCTCTGCCATATTATTCATTCAATATCGTTATTTTCATTTTTACGTCTTTAAAAGGACGATTGTTTTCATCCGTTGGTAAAGCGGCTATTTTGTCTATGACTTCCACTCCTTCTACAACTTCTCCGAAAACCGTATATTCTTTGTCCAAATGATGTACACCTCCCAAATTTATATAATCCTGTTTTTTCTGTTCCGACATATAAATTTTATCGGCATTTGCATTCCATTCAAAAGCAATGTCTTTTTTTATCTTACCGGCTATCTCACGAAATTCCTCTACTTTTTTCAATTTACGAAGAGAATCTAAAATTACCTTTTTTTCAGGAGTATAATATTTACGGTTTATCGCATTTTTTATCGGCACATTAACTGATTTTTCAATAATTTCCAGTTCCTGTTCGGTATATTTTTTCCCTTGTACAATATAAAACTGGGAAATATCGGATTCTTTAAAAAAGTTCTCC
>CABUYS010000178.1 GCA_902495835.1 uncultured Oscillospiraceae bacterium
ATACTATCCAGGAGAATATTTAATCAAGTCGATATTTCTTTTCAAGAGTTTACTCAGTAGTATAGCATTCAAATCTTCAAATACAGTTTTTACCTTAGGTATAGCGGTGTATAGTTCATTTTCTTGTTTCTTGTCTATTCGGTAAATAACGCTATCTACAATTGTTTGCACATTAAACGCAGACTTTGTTTGTAATGTAAAAGATATGTTCGACATTGAGAACGTACCCTCTTTACAAAACCAAAAGATTTGTTCTTCTCCTTTATGATTTAATAGCCAACAACGTAATATTCCATCAAAAACGAAATATCTATACCTCTCTATTTCTCCTTCCTTGACCAAAAATGTACCTTTACTAATCAATATTCGTTCAAAATATTGGTCAAATAACTTAGATTCCTTCAAATTGAAAGTACTGGTGCTATAATTAAATCCTTTAAGTAGTTTTTCTAAAAGCATAGTCTAAATGTAATAATTCGTAATATACTTACTCATTTGATATATTCACTGTTACTCCTGTTCTCCTTAATTTAATTTCTCATATTCAGTGAAATATATTTTCGACTACAAACTTACGAAAAAACCGAAAGTTTTTATGTACGTTTATGATGGAGTTATTTAAGTAATGAAAGAACACGGAAAACAAAGGTAATTAGCATGTTGTTAAATTGTTATTCTTTTGAAGATGTATTATTTCAAGTCGTTGTATTATAATAAGGTAAATAGTGTTATGATAGTAGTGGCAAACGTTTTGCAAGGCGAAAGATAAGCCGCTTGTCAATTCCCGGAGCTTTTGCTGAACTAACCTTACTTCGTTTTTGTTTTATTACCAGAAAGATGAATTGATAAGATAAAAAATAGGGGAATTATGTCAGCATTTTACAAATTTCTTTTTCCAATGAAGCCGGATGGTACAGCTATATCGTTACTGTTGTTGGCGCTTCGTTTGTTATTTGGAGGTCTATTGCTTTCGCATGGGATACAGAAGTGGACGAATTTTGAGAGCATGTCCGCCGCATTTCCGGACCCACTGGGAGTTGGACATTCGGTTTCTCTAGGCTTGGCCATTTTTGGGGAGCTTTTTTGTTCGATTGGCTTTATTCTCGGTGCTCTCTATCGGTTGGCAATGATCCCGATGATTTTTACCATGGGAGTGGCTTTCTTCGTGATTCACGGGAATGATCCGTTTTCTTTGAAAGAGTTGGCGTTCGTTTACTTGGTCATTTTTATCTTGATGTATATAGCAGGACCTGGTAAGTTCTCGTTAGATCGTCTGATCGCTGTCCTCTTGTCGCAGAAGAGATAGGGAATTGTAGGGAAGTTAACTTGCTTTGGAAAAGTTTCTGGAACCTCGGGTAAACTCTCTGGTTCCTAAATAAAAAAAGACTGTCTGGAAACCAAACAATCTTTTCTATTGTGGGCGTTGACGGATTCGAACCGCCGACCCTCTGCTTGTAAGGCAGATGCTCTGAACCAGCTGAGCTAAACGCCCGAAATTCTTTCGGTGAAAATAATAAATTTAAAAGTGGGCGTTGACGGATTCGAACCGCCGACCCTCTGCTTGTAAGGCAGATGCTCTGAAC
>CABUYS010000179.1 GCA_902495835.1 uncultured Oscillospiraceae bacterium
CTTGATATTGATTTCCAAAATTTACAATAGATGCCATAAACATACCTTCACCTTGTTTGTCGTTATCTCCTGTAAATGTAGCTCTTAATACTTTGCTATCTAATGCAACACTTTTCATAGATGCTTTAGAAGCAGATTCTTCCAATTTTGTAAAGTTATTAAATTTAGGAAAATTAAATGTACTTAATGTTGGTTCAATTGAATTCATATATGAACCTATCTCACTAAACTTTTTGTAAAATTCTTCTGTTGTTGGCTTTTCCAGAACCACCGCATCCGCAAATATTTTGTATTGGCTGTTATTTCCACTTAGTTTATAGTAATTTTGCCAAAAAGCTTTTCCTGCTGTGCTCTTTAGTAGTGGTTGCATTTTTAACATTAAAAATATTTGATTGTTTGTTTCGTTTGGATCATATACTTTAATTGCATAATACATTCCTGTTCCACCTGTTTCAACTTTCCAGCCTTGTGGTTTTTTCATTGAAAATTCTGCTGTTGAATAATCTTCAAGTGTTAATTGACTTGCTGCATTTGCCACTATTTTAACATTGTTTTGTCCTTTAACTGTTCCTCCATTATTGTTATTTTGCTCTGTATCGTTATTTCTTGTCATTAGATATCCTCCTCCAAATACAAGTATAAAGACTACTACAATAGCTATTATCCAATTTCTCTTGTTTTTATCCATAGTTACCTCTCCTTTTCTTATTTTCTTTATTTATTATACTACAATGTCAATATAAAAATCTAGATTTTATAGTATTTTCACCAATTTTTCCGTGACTATTCGGTAGTTGATTTGCAATTAATTAAGCACTTATCCGGCGATAAGTGCTTTTATTTTTATTCCTTGTTCTGAGAACATTTTCTCATGTTCTGTTTCAATGTTTTCCCAAAAGTCTGGTTCTTTTTGTAAATCTCTTGTCAGTTTTTCAATTTTAAAACCTGCGTCTTCAAAGTAATGTATACTCTCTTCAAATAAATTATCGTCATCTGTTTTAAAATAAATTTTTCCACCATTTTTTAAGAATTCTTTGTAGTGTTCAAGTTGTCTAGTATATGTTAATCTTTTTTTGTGATGTTTGCCTCTTGGCCAAGGGTTACAGAAATTTATGTATATTCCTTCAATTGAATCTTGTTTATTTAAAATCAATAAAATTCTTTCAATATCAAAACGAGTAAGTATAATGTTGTCTATATCTCTATTGCCTTGAGTATATACTTCTTCAACTTTTCTTTTTGCCAAACCTAGCATTGGGTCTACTAAATCAATTGCCAAATAGTTATTTTCTGGATGTAAAAATGCTTTTTGTGATATAAATCCACCTTTTCCGCAACCTAGCTCAACAAATAAAGGTTGGTCTGGTCTTGTATATTCATTCTTCCAGTTTCCTATTATTTCTTCTGGATGTTCTCTATAAAATTTACTTTCTTCTAGTTCTTTTCTAGCCCATGGCTTATATCTGATTCTCACTGTTTTCTCCTTTAACAAAATGTCAGTTAGAGTTATAAACTCTAAACTGACAAAAATTTACTTTCTAATTCTACATTATGATATATTTTTATTGCTTTTGGTA
>CABUYS010000180.1 GCA_902495835.1 uncultured Oscillospiraceae bacterium
ACAAATTTTATTCGCTTTTAATATACGTTACGGCTTGAAAAATTATGAGATAAATGATATAATATTATTGAAAAAAAACTATCGGAGAACGTATATGATATTTCAAGAAACGGAAACGAGCGAATTAAAAAGAGTATTAAATGATACTCTGCCAAAAGAAATAGACGCTTTTTTAAACAGTTTCGACGGAAATATTTATATCGGCGTTGAAGACGACGGTACGATAATAGGGGTTGAAAATCTCGATGATGTTCAAAAGCGTATCGCGGATATTATCACCACGCAGATTTTACCGAATCCGCAGGAATACGTTACGCTCGGAACGCAGTATGTTGACGGGAAAAACGTTGTTGTGATTTCCGTTCGCAAGGGAAAATCGCTGTATTATATTAAAAAATACGGAAGAAGCGCGGCGGGATGTTTTATTCGCGTAGGAACAAGTTGCCGCAGTATGACAGAAGAACAAATCGAGGATAGGTATATTGCAACGCTTTCGATTCCTCGTAAAACAATGAAAGAAGAATTAAGTCCTCGTCAGGATTTAACTTTTAATCAATTTCAAGCATTACTAACGTTTAAAAATGTCCATTATAACAAAGAGACGTTTGAACAAAACTATAATTTACGTAATAATGATAATAAGTTTAATTATATTGCTTTTTTAGTTTCTGATCAAAACGATACGTCTATAAAAGTTGTCAGATTTAATGGCGTAACAAAAGCGGAATTTTTGTCAAGAAAAGAATTCGATAACGGTTGTATTTTTAAACAGATGGAAGATGCACTCGAATATTCGTTAAACGTTCTTAATATTATTCAGACGAATATTGTGGGAAAAGAAAGAGTGGATACTCCGTATTTTAATGCAGAGGCTTTTAGAGAGGTTTGGTTTAATGCTGTATGTCATAATTTATGGGTTGAAAAAGTTCCTCCCGCAATTTATGGGTTTGATGATAGAGTCGAAATAATCTCGTATGGATTGCTGAAAGACGGGATGACGAAAGAAGAGTTTTTTATGGGAATCAGCAACCCTGTCAATGAAGAATTTGCGAAAATATTTATGCAGTTACACTATATGGAACAATCCGGAAAGGGTGTGCCGACTGTCGTGGCTAAATACGGCAAAGAAGTATATCATTTCGGGACATCGTTTATACAATGTATACTACCGTATAATATAATTGATAAGCAGAAACAGGAAAGGTTATTGGGAAAGGTAAATTCCACCATAAATTCCACCATAAATTCCACCATAAAGTATTCCGAAACCGAAGTGAAAATTATGGAACTAATATCTAAACGGTCGGATAATACGATAGCAGAAAAGGCTTAAATTATAGGAAAAGACTTATCGACTGTAAAAAAGGCAGTCCGTTCGTTAAAAGAAAGAGGATTGCTTAAACGAATAGGTGCAAATAAGAATGGCTATTGGGGAATATTAACTTGACTTGTTTAGGATACCTAATCTAAGTTCGTAAAACATATA
The DNA here is from genome assembly GCA_902495835.1 of uncultured Oscillospiraceae bacterium. Classification (GTDB taxonomy): domain Bacteria; phylum Bacillota; class Clostridia; order Oscillospirales; family Acutalibacteraceae; genus UMGS1491. Next base: position 1,487 of record CABUYS010000180.1, read on the forward strand.
AAAATCTAATAAAAGCGGCGTTTTGTCTGATATAGGTAGATAAGACGCCGCTTTTTCGTATAAAAAGTAGAA
>CABUYS010000181.1 GCA_902495835.1 uncultured Oscillospiraceae bacterium
GTTAGCATTTTTAGAATTGGATATGTATACAGATGCTCCGCAGGAATATCCTGTATTAGTAGCATTGTAAAAAGAAGAATTATCTATATAAACATTACCTTTATTGTTATTAAGGCTCTTTCAAAAACTTGTGTGATTTTTTTCTTTTTCATTGTTTAAATTCCAATAATTTAGTTTTAGCATGAATCTGGCTAGAAGTCCTTGTTCTATTTTCATTGTTCTTTTTATGTGTTTTGGGAATACTTTTTGGAAGATATTTTCGATTTTATTGTTTGTTGATGGGATGTTCGTGTTTTCCAGGTGTGTCGTTAATTTTTTGAAGTAAGGAATGATGAATTTCCAAAGAATTTTGTTTGTGAACTTGTTTTTTGTATATTTTTTGTTTATTAATTCGTTTCTAAGTTCTTTAGCAGTATTTAAGTCTTTTGCATCCAATATTTTATAAATGTCCTGTTTTAAACAATTTAATATGTCTTTTTCGTCTTCAGATAATGGATTTTTGTCAAAGTAATCTTTAAATCTTTTGTTTACTGCTTGTTTCACGTGAAATTTGCAGAAATGGTGTTTTACTTTTAATTTATCGATGGCTTCACGATATTCGTGTTTTAAGTCTGTGCCTATTGATATTTTTTTCTGATTTCTTAGAGATTCGTTTAAAAATTGATAAATGGTCTTAGAATCTTCTGATTCGACCAATTTGACGGAAACGAGAGTATTCAATTTAATGTCGAATAAGGCTAAAATATAGTTCCATTCACCATTAATTTTAACCCAAAGACTATCAAATAAGTAATATCCAGAATAAGTCCAATTATCATAGTTAAATTGATAATTAGAGTTCAATAAGATGTTTTCAATGCTTTGATGTGAGATTTCGATGTTATGTTGTTGTTTTAAATCAAATCGTATTTTATGGAGCCCTGCTCCATAAATTTGATATAAATTCTCAATACATTCAATAACAGGCAATGTAATATTTGAATTAGAATAAACAAGAGATAATAAATCAGTATAAAAGACTTTACCGCATTTTATGCACTTATATTTTTGAATAGTGCAAATTTGTTCTCCAATTCTTAAAAAAATAAGTTTACGTTCATAAGTACCATTTTTAACAGCATTATGTGATTTACAAGATGGACAAATTGCAACTCTATTCTCAAAATGTATTTTACCTCTTTTTTCCAATCTGATAAGATTATTCTCAATATTTTCGCAACCAAATCGAGAAAGATCATCAAATTGACGGAATTCAGAAAACTCAGGAACAAAATCGAAAAGTTTAAATTGTTTTGACTCCATAAATTCATATGGAGCTTTTATTTTGATACTAGACATATTAATATATTAGCTCCACTTAATATATTAATTTTACTGCTTTTAAATTAAAAATAAAGAAAAAATAGAACGAAAAAAATTCGTGACTCAAAAACTAGTGAAAATTCAAATCACACAAGTTTTTGAAAGTGACACAAGTGTTATATAATACACATATTATAAATTCATTATAAAAAAAGATTTCCACATCATCTA
>CABUYS010000182.1 GCA_902495835.1 uncultured Oscillospiraceae bacterium
ATCCGGCACTTGAAGCTAAAGTTAATGAAGATAAAACTAAAGCTAAAAATTTAAGTGATTTTTTCATTATAATTCTCCTTAATATTTATAATATAATAATTAGATTATACGCTAACAAATTTCTAATGTCAATAGTAAAATAAATATCATCTTTATAAAACAAAACTCTGCCTATTAAGCGGAGTTAAAGAAAAATATTTTATTTGTTTATTTATTTTAAAAAATAAAACCCACTTAAAAAAGCGGATTCGAAAAAGAAAAATAAAAAAGTTGGCACTTTCCTATTTTCCCAGGTCGTTACCAACCAAGTATCTTCGGCATCGCCAAGCTTAACTACCGTGTTCGAGATGGGAACGGGTGTACCCTTGACATCATCAGCACCAACGTAATACAGTATAACTCTGTGAAAAAATTTTGTCAACACTTTTTTGAAAAAAATTTTTAATTTGTGTTTTTGCACATATTTTTTACTATATTCACCCAAATAGCGCCAACAATGCTTAAAAAGATATTATAAATAAATATTTAATTATTTTATTTTCCACAATATAGTATAATGAATCTGTTCAAAAAAACTTGAGAAAGAGAGGACGAAATAAATGGCCGGACACAGCATAAGGATAAATATAGACGGTGCAAAGTTTAGCGTTCGAACAGAGGAAAGTATGGATTACGTGAATTCTTTGGCGGACGAAATCAATAATATGATACAAAAGGTAAAATCGGAAAACCCCGGACTCGGTGCCTCTATCGTTAATGCACTTGTAATGATGGATTTATGCGACAGAGTTCACAAGGCCGAAAGCAAGGTTTCGAACAAGAAAAAACAGCAGTAAATGTTTTAAAAGTTTAAATGTTAAGATTATTTAATTCATAAATGGCAATATTTATTATAATTTATTGAATTTAACCGAGATTTTGTGAGATGATATTTTGGAATATTGTCTTTTAAATCTCAAAATGTTGAAAGTCTTGTGGAAAATGAGGAAAACTTTTTTAGAAAAACTGAAAAATACCCTGAATAAAGTACCGATATACCGTTTTTTACAAGGATTATTTTAAAATAAACACTAAAATGTTGATAAAAAAGGTGATAATGTGGAAAATAAAAGTCAATCCCTTAGCGTATTAAATTTTTGTAAAATATCCGAAAAAGCACGAACTCCAAAAAGAGCTACTTCTGGTTCTGCGGGAGCGGACCTTTGTGCATGTATTGATTCTCCCATAACTTTAGAGCCGGGGAAACGCGTTTTGGTGCCTACGGGAATAGCAATCGCTCTCCCTGAAAGCAATTATGCAGCGTTTATTTTTGCAAGAAGCGGGCTCGGAGTTAAGCATGGAATTACTCTTTCGAACGGAGTGGGAGTCATAGACAGTGATTACAGAGGAGAACTTCGTGTAGGTCTTTGCAATCTCGGAGACGAACCATATACAATTAAGTGTGGAGAAAGAATAGCACAATTAGTTGTAATGAAGGTTGAAAACTTTTCTTTTTCGGAA